>JAQIBW010000132.1 GCA_027858865.1 Sulfurimonas sp.
ATTTGATTATAATTGTATCTAAATATAATTAGAGGATATTTGATGCGTTTAGAGAAAAAAGCCACCGTTGTATCTACTTCAGTTGCTGGGACACTTGTACTTATGAAGATGACGGTTGGTGTTTTAAGTGGTTCGATTGCTGTTCTTGCATCTGCTATTGACAGTTTTTTAGATCTCATTGTATCACTTTTTAACTACTTTGCACTAAGTACTGCTGAGAAAAATCCGGATGATCAGTTTAACTATGGACGAAGCAAGATAGAGCCAATGGCTGCTGTAATAGAAGGTACTGTAATCTCATTCTCTGCTATTTTTATACTCTATGAGGCACTAATAAAAATTGCTCACCCTAGAGAGATGGAGTTTATGCAAAGCAGCATCTGGGTAATGGCGGCATCACTTGTTATAACCTTTTTTCTTGTAATGTTTTTAAATTACGTTGCAAAAAAAACTAAAAATATGGTCATAAAAGCTGATTCTCTACACTACAAAACTGACCTCTTCTCAAACGGTGCAGTTCTTATGGCTCTTGCTCTAATCTCTATGACTGGTGAACAGTTAATAGATCCTATTCTTGGTGTAGGTATTGCAATTTATATGATTTATTCTGCTCTTCCTATTATCAAAGAAGGGGTATTAATGCTTTTAGATGCAGCTCTTCCTGAAGAAGACATTGAAAATATTAAAGCTATTTTAGAAGAAGAAGAGTTAATAAGTGCCTACCATTTTCTCCAAACAAGAGAGTCCGGATCTCATATATTTATGTCAGTACACGCTGTTTTCAATGTTAGTATCTCACTCTATGACGCTCACCTTATCGCTGATAAAGTAGAAGCCAAAATCAAAGCACTTTTTGAAGATAAAAGTGTTCATATACTTGTGCATATGGATCCCTATGATGATTCAGAGATAAACGATATTGAAGATGAGTACTAGAGATAAAATGAACTTTTATGCTTTAATAATAGGAACAGAAATTTTAAACGCTAGAAGAGAAGACAAGCATTTCAAATTTGTTCGTGATGAACTTCAAAAACAAGGGTATGAACTCCTTGCTACATTTATAGTCAAAGATGACAAAGAGCTTATGAAAAGATGTTATGAACTTATAAAAAATGACAAGAACTCTATTCTTTTTTCTTTTGGAGGAATAGGCTCTACTCCTGATGATTTAACAAGAGAGATAGCATCTGAGATATTTACTCATAAACCGGTAGTTAGGCATAAAATTTTTGAGCAAGATATCATCGATAGATTTGGGGATAAAGCATATCCGCATAGGGTTCATATGGCAGACATTCCAGAAGGCTCAGAGTTACTTTTTAATCCGGTAAACAATATGTCCGGATTCTCTTTAGAGAACAGGTTTTTCTTTGTTCCAGGTTTTCCTGAGATGGCACATCCAATGATAAAAGATGTTATTGCAAAACTTTGTTCTTGCAGATTAGAGAAGTTCAGATATACACTTCTAGCTCAAACAAGTGAAGAGACGCTGATTAATCAGATGAAACTTTTACCTCCACATATTGAGCTATCATCTCTACCAATTTTTAAAGATAAAAAAGCAAATGTGGAGCTGTCAATTAGTGGATTTAATAAAGAGGAAGTACAAAAACACTTTAATATTTTTGTAAAAGAGCTTGTAAGTAAAGATATACTTTACAAGCTCTTAACTATTTAGCGTATTCTATAGCTCTACTTTCTCTGATAACATTTACTTTTATTTCACCAGGATATTGAACTTTTTCTTCAATCTCTTTTGCTATCTCTCTTGACATCAAAATAGACTCATCATCATTAATCAAAGTAGCATTAACAATAACTCTTACTTCACGACCTGCATTAATAGCGTAAGCCTGTTTTACACCTGAATGCTCAGATGCTATCTCTTCTATCTGAGTAACTCTTTTTAAGAAGCTCTCTAGTACTTCTCTTCTTGCCCCTGGCCTTGCAGCTGACAATGCATCTGCTGCACAAACAGCTCCACATTCTATAGAATTTATCTCTTCTTGTCCATGGTGAGCATATATAGCATTTATAACTACACTGTGTTCGTTATATCTGTTACAAATTTCAGCACCCAAATCTACATGGTTTCCATCATGGTCATGAGTTAAAGCTTTACCGATATCGTGAAGTAGTCCAGCTCTTTTAGCTAGTCTGGAATTTCCTCCCATCTCAGCTGCCATTATTCCGGCGAGATGCGCAACTTCAAGGGTATGAGCTAAAGCATTTTGACCATAACTAGCACGATATCTAAGTTTACCAATAAGCTTCACAAGCTCTGGATGCATAACTCCAACATCCATATCTGAAATAAGTTCTTCGCCCTCAGTTAATATGGCAGCGTCAAACTCTTCACTTACCTTGTTAAATATCTCTTCTATTCTTGCAGGTTGAATTCTCCCATCTGCTATTAGAAGTTGTAAAGTTTTAGTTGCTATTGCACGACGATAAAGATTAAAACTACTTACTAAAATAGCGTTTGGTGTATCATCTATAATAATATCTACACCCATTAGAGTCTCTAGGGCTTTTATATTTCTACCCTCTTTCCCAATGATTCGACCTTTTAACTCATCATCTTCTAGATGAACCAAGTTAGTAAGTCTCTCAGATGCAAAGTTTCCTGCAAATCTACTCGTAGCTTGAGCTAAAATATAATTTGCTTTCTTTTGAGCCTCTTTTTTTGCTTCTTCTTCATAGCGTCTTACAATATGAGCAATATCTCCTCGTGACTTCTCTTCTATGTTGTCAAGTAAAACTTTTTTCGCTTCATCTTGAGTCATTCCGGCACTATGTTCTATAGTATGGAGTGCTTCATCTATTTTAGCTTCGTATCTCTTTTTCAAGGACTCTAAAGATTTTTCATTTCTTTCTAAATCAATTCTTTTTGTCTCATTAGCTCTAGCATCATCACGAAGTCTTTTATCTTCGAGTTGCTTGTATCTTATAAAACTTTGCTCTTTACGTATAACATCATCTTCTCTTTGATGTAAATCCGCTTTTGCTTTATCTTTCGCACTTTTATAATGTTTTATAGCTTCACGCTCAATATCTTGAGCTTTTACATTTGATTTGTGAAGAAGCAATTGAGCTTCATTTTCAATAGCACTTGCTTTTGCTTTTGCTGTATCAACAAGAACATCAAAATTAGCATGAGTAATTTTTTTAGAGATGAAAAATCCAAAAAGACCACTTACCGTAGCTATAGAGCCACCCAGTAGTATTTCATTTAACATTTTTATTTCCTATTCTCTAGCCGTAATACTTTCGTGGTCTCTTTGTTGACCTTGGTGTCAATAGTAAATCACATGCGATATCATAATCATCGCAAATAAACTCTTTTGTAAAACAAATCTCTGGCTGTATAAAAATCGTATATGGTTTCTTTTTTAACTTTGCAAAGAAACGATCATACATCCCTTTTCCAAAACCTATTCTTTGTAATTTACCATCTACCCCAATTGTAGGCACTATGGCTATATCAATTT
>JAQIBW010000215.1 GCA_027858865.1 Sulfurimonas sp.
TTTACGATAGTAGTACCAAACAACGGCTAATGGAAGCAGTAGAAACAAAAAGTTTGTACTGGTATTAACTCCATACTACTCTCCAAAATTTATATAGTTACTGTCTTTTTTTAAATATAAGAAGTGTCTTATCTTCTGTATCATACAGAGAGAAAGTCTGTTTATCAATTAGTTTCAAACCTGAGAGATTTTGAAAAGTTTTTATTTTATGAAAGTATTGGATTATTGTATCTTGGTGTTTTATAAATTTGTTATCATTTTTTTCAAAAAGAGTAAATTGTGTATGAAGTTCATCGTTTGCAAATTCAGCATCTACGACCAAGAACTCTTTGTCGTTTTCAGCACTCATTGTACCTTCAGCAACATCACTAAAACCATAAAGAGTGTTTATGTCTGCTATAAATATTCCATCGTCATTTAGCTTTGAAGAGATGGCATCTAAGAACTTTACCAGTGCATCTTTGTTCATAAAGTTTAAAACATCAAAGATAGCAACTATAGCATCATAAGTTCCCTCAACATCGGCTACATCTATACACTCGGCATCTAAACCTTGAGCCTTGCACTCTTCAATCATAACTGAGCTAAGATCAATACCCTTGCACTTCACGCCATCACTAATCATACGTTGCATAAAACCACCACGACCACAACCAACATCTAAAAGAGTTTTGATTTTATACTCGTCTAATTCTGAGCGATAGAGGTCGTAAAGTGCTTCAGTAGCTTCTTCAATGCCTAAAAGGTGTTCAGTTTTTGCATACAAATCTAGATTTGTCATTAAACTTTTTGCTCTGCTTTAATTACTTCATTTATTTTTTTATAGATATCTAGAACTTCATCTTTTTTAGCGATGTAGCTGTTTTTGTTAGCGATAAGGTAAGTTGATGAAGTCATAATATCTTGAACAACTTCCAAGCCGTTTTGCTTCATAGTAGCACCGGTCTCTACAACATCAACAATCATATCAGCAAGTCCGATAATCGGAGCAAGTTCTATAGAACCGTAAAGTTTGATGATGTCAACAGAAACGGCTCTCTCTTCAAAGTAACGCTTAGTGATGTTAACCATTTTAGATGCCACTTTAAGGTCTGGTTTGTCAAGGTCAAGTTTTTCGCCTTTTTTCATGCCAATAGAGACTTTACAAATGCCACGTTTAAGGTCTAGCAAACGAACAACATCAAGCCCCTGCTCTTCTAAAGTATCAAGTCCAACAACACCTATATCAGCAGCTTGATGATAAACATAAGTCGCCACATCTTGGTTTCTAACAAGTAAAAAACGAAAATTAGGAGTATCTAGGATGAGCTTTCTATCATCAAATTTAAAAGTGTTACCAAATATGGTCTCAAATATTTCTAAAGTCTCTTTTGCAATACGACCTTTTGGAAGCGCAACTGTTAGCATTTTATGCCCTTGTATATATTTATATTTTTCGCATTTTATCTAAATGTAGCTCAAAGTTTTATAAGCTATGTTATAATTGCTTCAATTTTAAAACTGGGGAGAAGTGTGAAGACAATTATAAACTATAAACCTTGTCATTGCAACTGTTTCTTCAACATAAGAACAAAACTCGCAATTTTGTTTAATGTATTTATCCCTAGATGCAAATACTACACACCATGTTTTGCATTTCGTAGAACCGGTGTACACCCTCCTCTTTAATATCCTTTATACTTCATAACAAATAAAAAAATAATAAACATATCAAAGGATATAGTCATGTCAAAAAATTACGTAGTAGGGTTTCCAAGAATCGGAGAACAAAGAGAATTAAAAAAAGTATTAGAGAGTTTTTGGGCAAATAGTTGTTCATTTAAAGAAGTTAAGAACGTAGCTAAAGAGCTTAAAGAGAGACACTGGAACTATCAAAAAGATGCCGGTATAGATTTTATTAGCTCAAATGACTTTTCTCTATATGACAACATGTTAGATACTGCCATAATGCTAGGAGCTATTCCTAAAAGGTTTAAAGAGTTAAAAGATGAAGAACTATATTTTTCTATGGCTAGAGGAAATAAACATAGTGTAGCTATGGAGATGACAAAGTGGTTTAACACAAACTATCACTATATAGTTGCTGAGCTATCACTTGATGACACATATGAACTAAACGCTTCAAAAATTTTAAATGAGTATAAAGAAGCAAAAGAGCTTGGTATTAAAACAAAGATAAACCTTATTGGTCCCATAACATTTTTAGGGCTATCTAAAAGAGTCGACAGAGGAGATACAAATGAGTTATTTAGTAAGATACTTCCTATCTATGAAGAACTTTTAAAAGAGATAGCAAAACTTGATGAAAATATAACTCTTCAAATAGACGAGCCTATCTTTGCTAAAGACAATGACACTAAACTCCTAAGTCTAATCAAACCCGCTTATGACACTTTAGCAAATGTAAGTAGCAACATAAATATAATTGTAACTACATATTTTGAACACTCAAACGAAGCTACAAAAATATTGCTAAATACTCCTATATGGGCACTTGGACTTGACTTTTTATATGGAGAACAAAACCTTGAATCACTTAAACTCATACAAGGTAGTTCCAAAAAACTTGTGGCTGGTGTAGTTGATGGTAGAAATATTTGGAAGAATAATATTCTTAAAACCAATGAACTACTTGAGACTATTGCCAAAACAGTTGATAAAAATAAAATCATTGTCAGCTCTTCTTGTAGTCTATTGCACTCTCCTTTTACACTTGAGTATGAAGACAAACTTGATGTAAATATCAAAAACTGGCTTAGTTATGCCAAAGAAAAATTAGATGAGATATCTCTTGTCTCAAAACTCTTTTTTAACTCTCTTGATGATTTAAATGAGGAAGAAACTACTGCTTTGGATAAAAACTTTAAAGCTAACCAAGATAGAAAAACTTCAGCTCTTATACATGATAAAGTTGTTCAAGAAAGAGTTTTAAACAACATAAAACTTCAAAGAGACGGAAAATATGAAGATAGAATCAAACTACAAAAAAGTGCTTTAAAATATAAAGATTTAGCGACGACGACTATTGGTTCATTTCCTCAAACTCCAGAAGTCAGACAAGCAAGAAAAGAATTTAAAAACAACACAATATCAAAAGAGGTTTATGAAGCAAATATGAAAGCTTACATAGATGATTGTGTATCTTTTCAAGAAGAGTGTGGAATTGAAATCTTAGTACATGGTGAGCCTGAAAGAAACGATATGGTTGAGTATTTTGGCGAACAATTAAAAGGATATGGTTTTTCACAAAACGGCTGGGTACAAAGTTATGGAAGCAGATGTGTTAAACCACCGTTTATCTATGGAGATATTAGCCGTCCTAAGCCTATGACTGTTGATTGGATAACTTATGCACAAAGTAAAACTGATAAAATCATGAAAGGAATGTTAACAGGTCCTGTAACTATTTTAAACTGGTCATTTGTAAGAGATGATAAAGAAAGAAGCGAAGTCTCAAAGCAGATTGCAGTCGCTCTAAGTGATGAGATAGATGATTTACAAAAAGCAGGAATTAAAATAATCCAAGTCGATGAAGCAGCCTTTAAAGAGGGTTATCCACTTAGAGCTCAAAAGATAAAATCATATGAAAAATGGGCTGTAAGAGATTTTAAGATAGCGGTAAGTTCAGCTAAAGAAAAGACTCAAATTCACACGCATATGTGTTACAGTGAGTTTAATGACATCATACAAACCATCGAGGATATGGATGCAGATGTTATATCTATAGAGACCGCAAGAAGTGGAAATGAACTCTTAAAAATCTTTAAAAAATATGGATACAAACAAGAAGTTGGTCCTGGAGTATATGATATACACTCTCCAAGAATTCCAAGTGTTAATGAAATAAAAAAACAGATAGATATGCTACTAGAAGTATTACCAAAAGAACAACTTTGGATAAATCCTGATTGTGGTTTAAAAACTAGAAGATGGGAAGAAGTAAAACCAAGTCTTGTAAATATGGTTGAAGCTGTAAAGCTAGTAAGAGAAGAACTAAAATAAAAGGACAAGGCATTTATGCCCTGTCCTCATCTATTTTGCAAGAGCTTCTTCATTCCCTTAAATATCAAACTTTCATTAACCTTGGCATCTGGAAAGATTTTTGCAAATTCTTTTGCATCTCCACCTGTTAATATTATGTTCATATTATGAGAAGTTACTTCAGCGTAAAGTGTTTTTAGATAGCCGTAAGTTATGGCATCTGTGGAATTTTTTGGAAACTTATTTAAATCTATATCAAAGTTAAATGGGTAATCTAAAGCAGATGAGATATTTTTGTAAGTCTGGCTCATGGCATTTAATCCAGGGTAGATAAAACCGCCTTGAAAAAGACCGTCTTTTACTATGTCTACAGTAACAGCACTTCCTGCATCTATGATAATACCGTTTTTAATAGCTTCAGATGCAACCATTCTGTCTACACCCATAGTCTCATAATATTTACTCATATCTAGATGCCCAGAGAGGTCTATCCAGTTTTCCAAATCTTTTAAAATGAGTTTTATCTTTGTGTTTACGCAGATGTAGTGAACTTCTTCTTTTATAGTTGATGGATCAAAAGTTTGTGCATCTTTTTTATACTCTATGCCGTCTTCTAAGAAGTGGTACGAAGTGTTGCCTATATCACATAAAAGCATTACTGTATTTTCCAGCCTTGGCTATTAAAAGCCTCTTTTGCTTTAGAACATAGTGGTGCGTCTATAAAGATTATCTTGTGTTTGAAGTTATGTCCGAAAAAAACTTTTAGCTTTGCATATATCTCTTCAAATTTATGCACATCTTTCATAAGCAATCTACTCTTTTGACTAACAGCAAAAATTGCCCAGAAGTAACCTGTAGTATCTGTTGCTTTGTATATTTTTATCTTGTTTCGTATTCCTAATTCTTTAGGAGCAATCTCCAACATTTTTTTATAAATTTTCCCTTTTTTTCTTAGGGAGTCTACTACCGTTTGCATATTTATTTTATTGCCTTTAATTTAAAACACTATTTTATCAAAACTATACTTCAGTTCCAAACATATGTGCTATAATTCCGACATATGAGAGTAGTACAGAGAAAAATCAAAACCACAGATTATTATACATTGTTAGATTTAGACGGCTTATCTGTTGGGGATATCATGCCATTTGATATTTTTATAAAAAAAA
>JAQIBW010000239.1 GCA_027858865.1 Sulfurimonas sp.
TAAAAAACTTTGTTTTTGGTGTCAGGGCAGCTACAGAGACTATCGTCGCTTTTTCCACATGAAACTCATTCTTTTTGTAGGAAAGTAACAAGTCCATAAATTCTACTTGAGCACCTGGAAGATAGCCAATATCAAAATCTGTTATAGAGTGATTCGCTGGACGAACACCTATGAAAGCCATTTCCTCTGAGTTTCTGATTCCAACTTCACTACTTACCTTAAATGAACGATGTGATAATATTGGATTATCAGGTAGTTCTATTTTAACTTCTTCTCCTATACCCAAAGAAGCTCTTGCAACTAAAATTTTATGAAGTCTATTTTTATATACAGTTGTATTAATATCTTCTTTTTGATAATCATATTCTACAAATTCAGCAGAAGCTTCTAATACAAATCGTTTGGTTTTTAGAGCAGTATCCTCGTTTTCAAGATACTCAATGGGCTTTATTTTATCTTTGCTAATATTAAAAACATCCGTAATATCTCTATCATCAAGTTCACTTTCATAGGCTATCAGCTTAGTACTTCTTGCTGGAATATAATGATACTTTGTTACTAAGCCCTCATCAACACTTGCTCTTACCGTTTCTGATGGTATAACATGAAAATTAAAATACTTTCGTAAAGCTAAGCCTTCTCTTGCTGATTCCATTATCCAAAGCATTTTATACGAGCAATTTTGCGTAAAGAAATAGTACCAAGAGTAGTTTAGTTCAACTTCCCATATATGCCTTAACATCTGCTGGGTCTCTTCTTTTGTAAAATTTAGATCATATTCCCATATATCTCGTTCTTCAAGATCTCTATACTCATTAATTTTTTTATAATAAGGTAATAGTGAATATGTACCTTTATAACCACCAAAAAAACCTTTATACATGTAAGATAATTTATTATCATCCTTATTCTGCTCAGACCCGTAATTAAATGCATAAGAGAGCATTCTTGGTTTTGAATTTGAATCTATTCGTAAAAAAGTATGTCCAAACATTGATGAAGGAGAGCTACCTTGCATATAAGGGAAAATAAGACTGACTGATTTTGGATCCATCTGTTTTACAAGGAAATCAAATTGTTTACACTTAACATCAGGAAGGTTTTGCATCCCAAGCTCTTTGGTTAACCAATGTTTTCTTGCAGGGAATAGACAAGCTGTTGAGTTATCATCAAATCGTGTTTCATTATACAGAGCTTTTATTGTCGCTTCAAGTTCTGCCAAAGCATCTCTTTTACCATCTTCTGCTAAAAAAAATGCCTTATCCTCCACTTCACTTACATCATTTTGCATATGCAAAAGTACATGCCAATATGGGGATTTAGAAAGTTCTTTTTCTTGTGCTATTTTTATATAATAGTCAGATTTTGCAAATAATGATAATGATAAAAAAAAGAGAAAAAAGAGACGTAAGATAAGTCGAAGCCTTATTATAAAAGTGTCTCTACCCTTTAATAAGAGTAGAGATTATTAACTATATTTTAGAAATATTTTTTAAAACATCTGATGATTTCATATCAGATGAAGTATAGATATTCTCATAGTTGTCTTGAAGTCTTGAAATAAATAAACCTTTATTCTCAACTTTAAGTAGAGTTGCTAATGTATCAACCATTTCACCATGTCCAGCAGCAATCTCTTTTGCAAGTTGATCACTATTTACTGAAGCAAACGCTTCTAACTCAGCTTGGTCAACTGCAGCTTGGTTATGTTTAGATGATGGTGAATTTCTACTAGTAGCTTGACTTTGGTCCGTACCTTGTTTAGAACTTTTACTCTGCATAACATCATCCATTCCATCAGCATACACTGTAGTCATTGTTAATGCTGCTATTGCTATTGCACTTAATAATATTTTTTTCATTCTAAATCCTTATTGTTCGCTAATTTAAGATATTCTATTCTTCTTAAGCTTAAAATAAATTTATTTTTGGAGACATACTGTATATTAACAGTTACCTTTAAACTAAGTATTTTACCCTAATTACCTGCTATTACTCTGCTAAAATTTAAATAGCACTCGGCAGCCGTTTCACAGCCAAATATTCAACAAAACACTCAAGTTCTCTACAAAAACAGCATTTTCGCTATAATTTCACTAATGAAAAAAGAAGAAAATTTTAAAGCAAATTCACCTTACCAACCAGCTGGAGATCAACCTAAAGCTATAAAAGAATTGAGTGAATCAATACTAAAAGGCAACCGTTATCAGACGCTAGAAGGCGTTACAGGTAGTGGTAAGACATACACAATGGCGAAGGTCATAGAGAATGTGAAGATGCCTACCATCATCATGACTCACAACAAGACTCTTGCTGCTCAACTTTACAGTGAGTTTAGAGAGTTTTTTCCAAATAACCATATTGAGTATTTTGTTTCTTACTATGACTATTATCAGCCTGAGGCTTACATACCTCGCCAAGATCTTTTTATAGAAAAAGATAGTGCTATCAATGATGAGCTAGAACGTATGAGACTCTCCTCAACTGCTAATCTCCTCTCTTATGATGATGTTATTGTTATAGCATCTGTATCAGCGAACTACGGTCTTGGTGATCCTGAGGAATACTTAAATATGGTTCAAGTCTTAGAAGTTGGAGATGAAATTCCTCAGAAAAAACTTTTACTACGACTAGTTGAAATGGGTTATAGTCGAAATGACTCTTATTTTGACACTGGACATATACGAGTAAATGGAGAGAGCTTAGATATATATCCACCCTACTTTGAACAAGAAGCTATACGCATAGAGTTTTTTGGAGATGAGATAGAAGCTATCTACACTTTTGAAGTCATCGACAACAAGAGACTTGAAGAGCATAAAAAGTTTACTATATATGCAACCTCGCAGTTTAGTGTGAGTCAAGAAAAAATGGCTGTTGCTATTAAGCGCATCGAAGAAGAGTTAGATGATAGACTCGCATTTTTTCAAAAAGAGGGGAAACTTTTAGAGTATCAAAGACTTAAACAAAGAGTTGAGTTTGACCTAGAGATGCTACAAACTACGGGTATGTGTAAAGGTGTCGAGAACTACTCACGACTTCTTACAAATAAAAAACCGGGAGAGGCTCCATTTACTCTGCTTGATTATCTTGCACTTAATCATAAAGACTATCTGATAATAGTAGATGAATCTCATGTTTCACTTCCTCAGTATCGGGGTATGTATGCAGGAGATAGAGCCAGAAAAGAAGTTTTAGTTGAGTATGGGTTTAGACTGCCAAGTGCCTTAGACAATAGACCGCTTAAAGCAGATGAGTATATAAACAAAGCTCCTCACTATCTTTTTGTCTCTGCTACACCAGCTGAGTATGAGTTAGAGATGTCAAGTGTAACTGCACATCAAATCATTCGTCCTACTGGTCTTCTTGACCCTATTTTAGAGATTAAACCATCTGACAATCAAGTTGAAGATATTCACGATGAAATAATAAAAATCGCTGCTAAAAATGAAAGAATCCTTCTAACTGTTCTTACAAAGAAAATGGCTGAAGCACTTACAAAATACTTAGCAGATTTAGGCGTAAAAGTTCAGTATATGCACTCTGACATAGATACAATTGAGAGAAATCAAATTATCCGTGCACTGAGACTTGGAGAGTTTGATGTTCTCATCGGTATCAATCTTCTCCGTGAAGGGTTAGACCTTCCAGAGGTATCTCTTGTTGCCATACTAGATGCTGATAAAGAAGGCTTTTTAAGAAGTGAAACTGCCCTTATTCAAACTATTGGTCGTGGAGCAAGAAACTCTAACGGTAGAGTTATACTTTATGCAAATAAAATAACTAAATCTATGCAAAAAGCTATAGATACAACTACTTCAAGAAGAGAAATTCAAGAAGCTTATAATAAAGAGCACGGTATAACGCCAACAACTACCATTCGTAAGTTAGACGCAAACTTAAAAGTAGATGATCATGGTGGTCTGTACCAAAAGCATAAAAAAATGGATAAAATGCCAGCATCTGAAAGAAAAGCTTTAACGAAAGAGCTATCTTTAAAAATGAAGCAAGCCGCAAAAGAGTTAAACTTTGAAGAGGCAGCTAGACTTCGTGATGAAATAATGAAAATAAAACAAATTTAACAAGGAGGCAGTGCGAGTTTTCTTCTTTTCTGGATACATTTTACAAGTAAAATGTGCTCGTCAAAGAAACTCCCACTGTCAAAAAATTAAAGGATAATTTTTTGGAAGATACTTTTGGTAATTTAGAAACTTATGGATATATAGGACTTTTTCTATACTCGCTTGGTGGTGGATTTGTAGCACTTATAGGTGCGGGTGTGCTTTCATTTATGGGCAAAATGGATTTAACTACCTCAATAGCAATTGCTTTTTTGGCAAATGCTATTGGTGATGTATTACTTTTTTATATGGCACGCTACCAAAAAACTATGATGATGGAAGGTCTTCGAAAACATAGACGTAAACTAGCCCTTGCACATGTTATGATGAAAAAAAATGGTTCATGGATTATACTAATTCAAAAATTTGTCTATGGGATTAAAACTCTAATTCCTATTGCAATAGGTCTTACAAAATATGACTTTAAAAGATTTGCTATATTAAATGTACTAAGTGCTGGGGTATGGGCATTAGTATTTGGACTTGGTAGTTATTATTCTGGAAGTGTTTTAGTAAAGCTTGCGGGTATTATAGGTGATAAACCTTGGATAGCACCTCTGATCTTGGTATTTTTTGGAGGAGCTTTATGGTTCTATATGGAAAAAGCCACAAAGCGTAAAAAGAGATAGTGAGTTTTTTATAAACTCACTACTATAGTTTTGGTCCAAACGGAGCATAATCAGTATGTTTTCCGTCTTGATACTTAGCGTAGTTTTCGATAAACATCTTCGCTAAGTTATCTCTAGTCTGATCAAAAAGTTCTTTATCTTCCCAAGCATTACGAGGGTTTAAAACATCAGGACTGATATTACCTAGAGTTTTAGGAACGCTAAGTCTAAAGGTTTTAGTAACATCAAATTCACTATCTTTAATAGTTCCATCTAAAATAGCATTGATACAAGCACGAGTATCTTTAATACTCATTCTCTTACCAACACCATAACCACCACCAGTCCAACCAGTGTTAACTAAATAAACATTTACGCCATGCTCATCTATTTTTTTACCAAGAAGATCAGCATAAACAGTTGGATGAAGTGGTAAGAAAGCCTCACCAAAACAAGCACTAAATGTCGCAACTGGCTCAGTAATACCACGCTCTGTTCCAGCAACTTTAGCAGTATAACCACTTAAGAAATAGTACATTGCTTGCTCTTTTGTAAGTTTGGATACCGGAGGTAAAACCCCAAAAGCATCTGCCGTTAAAAAGATGATGTTTTCTGGATGACCAGCCATTAAGTCATGTTTATGGTTTTTGATATGCTCTATAGGATAAGAAACACGAGTATTTTCTGTTTTACTTCCATCTTCATAATTAACTTCACCTTCACCATACATAACAACATTTTCTAGTAATGCATTTGTTTTAATAGCGTTATAGATTTCAGGTTCACTTTTTCCATCAAGGTTAATTACTTTAGCGTAACATCCACCTTCGAAGTTAAAGACACCATAATTATCCCAACCATGTTCATCATCTCCGATAAGAGCACGATGAGGATCAGTACTAAGTGTAGTTTTACCTGTTCCGCTCAGTCCAAAGAAAAGAGCAGTATCTCCTCTTTCTCCAACATTTGCTGAACAGTGCATAGGAAGTTTACCTTCTAGTGGTAACCAGTAGTTCATCATTGAAAAAATTCCTTTTTTCATTTCACCACCGTACCAAGTACCACCAATTATAGCTATGTTATTTTCAACATCAAAAAGTACAAAAACTTCTGAGTTTAGTCCATGCTCTTTCCACTTGTCATTTACAGCTTTACAAGCATTTAGCACTGTGAAGTCTGATTTGAAAACTTCTAATTCTGAAGCAGTTGGACGAATAAACATGTTTTTTACAAAGTGTGACTGCCAAGCTATTTCTGATACAAAACGAACTGATCTTTTTGAAGCAGCCGAAGAACCACAAAAAACATCTGTTACATATATATCTTTAGCTGAGAGTTGTTCTTGAGCAACTACTAATAGTTCTGCAAAAATATCAGCAGAAACCTTTTTATTTACATCACCCCAAGCAATGTATTTGTTTGATGGATCGCAGTCTACAAAGTATTTATCTTTAGGGCTACGACCAGTAAAAATACCTGTATCGACAGCTGTCGCACCTTTGTTTGTTTGAGCACATTCACCGTTCTCAAGTTCATGTTTTATCAATTCGTCATAACTTAGATTATGGTGAACATTACCAATATTTTTTAATCCTAACTCTTCTAACTCAGTTAAATGCATAACTTACCTTTTGGGTACTTTTTTTAATAGTGAAATTATACACTCTATAAACATAAATTAAATATAAATATGGAGGCTAACTAAAGAAAAATTGTTTTAAGATTTCTTGGGTAAAATTATGCTTTCAAAAACAAGCTCGATTAACTCAGTGGTAGAGTGCTTCCATGACATGGAAGAAGTCATTGGTTCAAGTCCAATATTGAGCACCACCCATAAATCCCTATCTTACTGTATTAAAATCTTAAAATTCTAATTGACGGTTAATAACTCAAGTTTTTTAAGTATTTCTTTGTGTAAATTTTTTAGTTTTTTAATTCCTACTAATTTGTCATTCTTATTTGAGAGTAATAATTTTTCAGCATAATTGTGTAATTCAAGATGAAGAGCTTCTAGGCGTTCAAATTCAGGATTTAGAAGGTTTTTCGAAGCACTATCTTTAATCCATCTACCCAAATAACAGCTAGATGCATCAAGCTGAGGAAGACTTTTTTTATTATTTCTTATAAAATTCTCAACAGAATAAAGCCAACTACGATGTTCCACAGAAGCATATAAAATTGTGCGTTCCCAATTATTTACAGGTACAATTTTAGCCCAAGATGAAAAGCCTTTATATGATGCAACCCAATCTATAATATTGTGGGCAGGCATTGCTTTTGCAATAACATAACCCTGTGCTATTTCACATCCAAGCTTTAGTAATATTTTTCCATGCTCTTCCGATTCAACACCCTCTGCAACAACATCTACATTAAAAGCATGAGCCAACCCTACAGATGCTTCTATGATAGATATACTACTACTTGTATGGAGTAAATCTATTACAAAACTTTTATCTATTTTAAGTGTGTTCATGGGAAGTTTTTTTAGATAATGCAATGAAGCGTATCCTGTACCAAAGTCATCAACGGCAATGCTCACTCCAAGTTTTTGACATTCTTTTAGTGTCTTAGAAGTAAGTTCAAAGTTATCAAATGCTGCTGTTTCTAAAAGTTCTATTTCTATTGTATTTGCTTTTATTCCTTGATATTTATCAAAAAGTTTTTTTAAGTATAAAGAAAAATCTTGTTGTTGAACCTCATAAGAGCTAACATTTATATTAAGCATAATATCTAGCCCCTGTAAATGCCAAGATTCAAGCTCACAAAAAGCATTTTCAAACACCCATTTTCCAAGCTCAATCATAAGATTAGAGTCTTGTTCAATCAAAGGAAGAAAGTCATCTGGGTATAAAATTCCTTTTTCTGGATGGTTCCAACGCAAGAGTGCTTCAAGACCAACTACTTTATTATGTTTCATATCTACTTTTGGCTGATAATGAAGCACTAACTGATTTGTTTTGATGGCTTGGTGCAAACTTGTAATATTTTTTTGATTTTCTTTAAGTTCATCAGAAGCTTCTATATTAAAAAACTGGTATTGGTTTTTACCCGCTGATTTTGCATTGTACATAGCTTGGTCAGCTTGGCGAAGAAGTACTTCATTCCCAATATCAGTACTTTGAGGATAAAAACTAACACCAATACTGGCTGAGACATGCATATTGTGTTCATTATATTTGATACTTGAAGCTAACTCGCTTATGAGGCGTTGGAGCATTGGAATCACTTCTTTGCTCTTATTTAAATCTGTAAATACTATTACAAATTCATCTCCACCTAATCTAGAGACTATATCACTTTCTCTTACTAGCGCATTCATTCTTGAAGCAACAGTAAATAAGACTTCATCTCCTGCATCATGCCCATAGACATCATTGATTTCCTTGAATCCATCAAGGTCAATAAAAAGAAGGGCAAGTTGTTTATGGTTTCTTTTTACAATATGCATTGCATGTGTTAATAGTTCTGATAGTAAAAATCTATTTGGCAGGTGAGTGAGTGAATCATGTTTTGCTGTATGATCCAGATTTTTCTGATACTCTTTTTGCTCTGTAATATCAGTATTGAATCCTACAAACCTTAGAGGTTTTTCATTCTTATCAAATTGTGCTCTACCTCGGCCTAAAATCCATTTCCATGAGCCGTCTTTTGCCCGTAATCGGAATGAATTCTCATAAAAACCTTCACCTTTTGTATCTAAATACTCTTGAACAACTTTGCTTGCAAGATCAATGTCATCGGGATGAAGTAATCCAAACCAAGAATCAATACGTTTAGGTAAATCTCCTTCATTGTAACCCAACATTGTTTCAAATCGTTCACTAAAAAAGAGTTCATCAGTTGTTAAATCCCAATCCCACAAACCATCTTGTGTACCTTCTATGGCGAGGGCAAAACGATTTTTTTCTATTTCTAGTTCTTTAGTGGCTTCTTTGACTTTTACTTGAAGATTTTTATTTAAATCGTCTAACTCTTTTTCTTTGGTATAAAAAGCATAGCCTAGTTCATCAAGTTCATCTTCAGTTCCTAAAGACTGATACTCTGCTAGCATGTCTGCAGATGAACTTCTCTTTACCTTTGTGACAAGTGTTAGTATAGGAGTGGTTATATTTATAGCTATAAGATAAGATATTAGTGCACCGATTAGCAAAATAAAGAAACCTATAATTGCCAAGACTAGTATCTGGTAATGTAATGGTTGGAGATACACTTCTTCGTCAATGCCCATTTCTAGCATTATCCCAACATTGTAAAAAATCTTATAATCAGAGTTATCTAATAATCTGTATTTATGGTAACTTTTTTCATGCATATAATTTTTACTATAATATTCAAGTGAACTATTCATAATTTTTGTATAAATAAAGTTTTCATTTTTATTATATTTATCAACAATATTTTTAAAATCATATGTTGCCACTACAGCACCTTGTGTAGTGTCATAATATTTTATAGGCACAATAAATACAATTTCTTTTTTTGTTTTATTAAGGTAAGTAACTGTTTGTGCCAAATTTAAGGATAATCGCAATTCTTGCGATTCACTAAATATAGGAGTATTGTTATCACTTTGAAAGACAACTCTTCCGTCAAAATCAACAAGACTTAGGTTATTTAAATATTTGCCGCTTCTAAAATTCTTAATAAGAGACAAAAGATACTTGTCTTTATCTTGTTGGTCGATAAAAGCATTTATAAGAATTTCATTAGATGCTAAAAGTTATGTACTCTCTTGTAAGTATTCAAATCTTTGTTCTAGAGTATTTGCTAAATAGTTTGTTTTGATTTTTAGATTTGAATCTGCTTTTTCACTTAAACTAGAAAGGGTATGATACAAAATAAAACCAAACGAAAAAACTAAAATTATTGCGATTACTGCTGTTACTCTAAAAACAACTCTAGTTTTTATACTTTTTTTAATCTTACCGTTTTTATACATATCTATTCTACAATCGGTATAATATTACCATCTTTGTCAAATTTTGCCATGAAAAAGTCTTCTAATTTCAAAGCATCATGACTTGTTGTATCAAATGGTTTTTTATATTTTTTTAAAACACCTTTATATGTACCCAGATTTTCTAAAGCAATTTTGATATCTGTTGCCTTAAAACTGTTGCATTTTTTTACCCCGTTAGCTAAAAGCATTACAGAATCATAAGCTTGTGCAACTACTGTGATTGCATTTATCTCACTATTTGATGTTTTACTATAAGTTTTTAGATACTCTTTTGCTGCATCTTGTGCCTCTTTGGTCGGATGATTGAGTAAAGAAAAAGTCTGAATAAATCTCAAATCAATATCTTTTAAATACTCTTTATCTGCTTGAAAAAATGAATCTCCTACCATACCCCAATGTGAAATAATAGGCATGTAGATATGATGTTTCCACATTTGTTCAATAAATCTTTGAGATTCTTGTGAATTAAGGACCATAATAATTGAATCATAATCTTGCATTTTTAAATCATAAAAATATTTTTTAAAGTTCTTTTCACCTCTATTGATTATCATACCTTTTTGTTTTTGCAGGTTGTTAGATTCAAAATAAAGATTGACATTTTTAAGAGCTTCTTTACCCCATACTGAATTTTCAACTATTATGGCAGTTTTTTTACCTATCTTGAGTGCTTCTTGTGCCAAAAATTTCGTAGCATATATATCGTTTAGTGATACTCGAAAAACATAGTTCTCTTTATACCCATTTTGTGTAACAGTAGAAGCTGCAGCCCAAGGCGAGAAAAAAATCATTTTATTGTCTTGAATCTCTTTCATATATGAGGAGATGATAGC
>JAQIBW010000133.1 GCA_027858865.1 Sulfurimonas sp.
TTAAAATTATACTATCTGCATCTGGATTTTTTTCTATAAATGAGTTTATTTCATCTTCTAAAAGCTGTGTAACATCTTTGTTTGTTTCATCAGTTATTATTCTGTTTATTCCATCAACATTTACAACACTTATTCTCTCTCTTGGAGTTCCAAAAAGAGGTGCTTCTGGACAAAAAGGGATAATCTCATAGTCTTCAAATGCTTTTATGATTTCACTTGTTTTTTTTGTCTTGCCATCGTAACGGCATAGATGCCCTAAAAGACATGCAGAAATAATGACTTTTTTACGCATCAGCAGATGATAACACTTTTAATCTCTGTCATCTCTTCAATAGCAAACTTAGGACCTTCGCGCCCAACTCCACTTAGTTTCACACCACCATAAGGTTGGATATCAAATCTAAGTGTTGGTATATCGTTTATTACAATTCCACCAGCATCTAACTCTGAGATAGCACGCTGAGTAATTTTTAAGTCATTTGTAAAAACAGAAAACTGAAGACCATAAGGTGAGTTATTCATACGAGGAATTGCATCATCAAAATTATCAACTTTAACCAATGAAACTATTGGAGCAAAAACCTCTTCACAAACTATCGCCATATCATCACGTACATCAGCCATAACACAAGGGTTAAACATTCTTCCATCATGTTGCAGTGGAAGTAGAGGTTTTGCACCCTCAGTTATTGCACTCTCAACCCAACGCATAGCACGAGATGCAGATTCATCATCAATAAGAGGTCCTAAAAAAGTATCATCTTCATAAGGTGAACCGACAACTAGTTTTTTAGTTTGTTCAGCCATTTTAAGAGCAAATGCATCATAGATATCTACATTTACATAGATGCGCTGAAGAGAGATACAAACCTGACCAGAGTTTACAAAAGCACCAAAGGCACATCTCGAGGCTGCAAGATCTAAATCTGCACTTGCATCTATGTATGTAGCTGCATTTCCGCCAAGTTCTAAAGAAACCTTTTTAATTCCGGCATTTTTAGTGATGATATTTCCAACTGGAACTGAACCTGTAAAACTAATAACTCTTGGTATATCACTTGTAATAAGAGCACCACCTACCTCAGCATCTCCATAGACAACACTAAGTGCGTCTTTAATAGCATACTCACTTTCAATAAATAATTTTGCAAACTTATAAGCCGTTAAAGGGGCTTCAGGAGTAGGTTTTAAAACTACCGTATTACCAGCTACAAGAGCAGGTGCAAGCTTGTGAGCTACAAGATTTAGCGGAAAGTTAAAAGGAGTAATGGCAACAACTACTCCGGCTGGTTCACGTGTAAAAAATGCAGTTGTTTTTTTCCCACTAGCCATAGCATCTGTGTTTATAGTTTCACCATGCATCGTGCGCATAGTCTCTGCAGAGAGTCTTACAGTCTCGATGCATCTATCCACTTCAATACGAGAGAAAGTTATAGGTTTACCAACTTCATCCGTAATAGTCTGAGCTATATCTTCTTTGTTTTCTCTTAGTTTAGCACACACATCTAAAAGCCAATTGCATCTTTGAGAGAGAGTTGATTTCTTAGCTTCTTTTGCTGCTTCTTTAGCAATATTTAAAGCCATAATTGCATCTTCTTCACTACATATACAGGCACGAGAAACTACATCTCCACTATATGGACTTTTTCTTTCACTAAAATTTTCACTTATAGCTTCTGTTGAGCCAAAAAATATCTTTGCATCCATTTAATTTCCTTCCGTAAAAAGAATAAAATTCTCTTTACTCCGCTTCGACCGCTATGGTCACTCATTGTGGAGAATGCCATTGGTTAGCATTCCTAAAAGCTTAGCTCCTAGAGCTAAATATTTGATTTATATTGAAATTATATCATTTTAAATATTATCTTATAGAATACTGTTATGAAAATTTTTATATTTACTATTATCCTCATTTCATCTCTTTACAGCTATGAACTGAACAACTGGATGCATAACTACGATAAAGCACTTGAGAGAGCAAAACAAGAACATAAAGATGTCTACCTTTTTGTTGGTGCTGATGAGTGTAGATTTTGTGATAGATTCAAAGACCTGACTCTTTCAAAAAAAGAGGTTATAGATAGATTAAAAAAAGAGTATATCCTTTTATATCTCTCTAGAGACCAACACAAAATTCCTAAGAAGTTTGCTATCAAAGGCGTTCCTAGGCACTACTTCCTTACTTCAAAAGGTAAGATAATTCATGACGACAGGGGCAGTAGAGAACCAGCAGGTTTTTACGATATGCTTGATGAAGTTGATATTAAAAAAGACTAGTCACATTTTATCTACACAAAACTTTGCTACCCTGATAGCATAGAGGAGGTATATATGAAACAGTTTATAATATTAATAATAATGTCTTTAACTCTAAACGCTGGTACTATGAAGATGGATTATGTTGGGGAGTTATCTCTGTTTGGGAAAATTGCTGATGCTAAAGTTGTGTATGATAACGATGGAGAGAAGTACAGCATTAAGATTACTGCCACTGGGTCTGGTATAGTCGGCAAACTAACTAACCACAAGCAGTATGTTTTACAAAGTATTGGATTGGTTAAAGATGGGGTACTTATTCCGCATAAGTATATTAATTCTGAGTATGGCGAGGATTTTAAGAAGATAAAGACCTATACGATTGATTATGCTAATAATAAGACTTTTGTAAGTGAGTATAAAAAAGAGAAAGTGGAAGAGTCTGAGTTTGACCTTATTCATGTTAGATATAACGTTAGTTATAAAGATGTAGAAACTAGTAAAGAAAAAGTCTTAGATGCTGTTTACCAAGACGATATGATTAGTATGTTTTTCAACAAAAGGCTTAAACTTCTCTCAATGGAGAAAGACGAGACAAAGCGAATGAATGCTCTTGGTAGTGAAGATACGCAAGAAGGTGTTATCGTTAAACATATTAAACAAGAACATGACAGATCTGTGTTTAGTGTAACGGTTGAAAAAGACTACTTAAGTGGCGGTTCAAAAGATGCTACCTTTATTTTGGATGATGAAAATATCCTATATGAAACAAGTATTGACGGCATACTCTTTTTTGGAAATGCAAGAGTTATAAGAGTTAAATAAGACTATATAGTTATATTTTCTACAAACTCCACATCTTGTGGAGTCACTACGATAGCATCGTACATAAAGTTTACATCAAGAAAGTTCTTCTTCATGTAAACATCACCTGTTCTAAGTAATCTTGATAGTTTTCTTGGCGTTATATTTTGTATAGCAGACTCAAAGTCGAGTCCGCTCTTTACTTCTACAAAGTGAAGGACCTCATCTTTTGTAGCAATAATATCTATCTCACCAAAACGTGAGTAGAAGTTTCTCTCTACAATCATAAAGCCATTTTCATCAAGAAACACGCAAGCTTTGTCTTCAGCTAAGTTTCCTTTTGCTCTACTCATATTAGCAGTTAATTATCTCAACTTTTATAGTCTTAAATGCGGCAGTCATAATAACTTCGTCACGTTCATCTCCAAAGAGAGCGTTGATTTTACTTTTTGCGTGGTGGAATGTCGAGAACAATGTTTTTGGTTGAACTTTATCTGTTATCTTTATAGTAAGTGGAGTTGTCTCTCCATACTTACTTCTTAAGATAACTCTATCGCTTGTAAAATCCGCAGCATCCCCTTCACAAACAAGCAAAACATCTTCATCGTAGCGTTTCATTAAAGATTCACTTCTTGAAGTTTGTGCTGCATTATTATAGTGAGCGAGTGTTCGTCCTGTTGTTAAGTGATAACCTGTAAGATTTTTATCAAGTATCTCTTTTATCATTCCACGAAGTTTATACTGGTTATATTTAAAATAACCAAGACCATCATCTGTACGGAAGTCCAATTGGTGAAGGATTGGAGTGTCTTCGGTATGTACAGGCCACTGAAGACCACGTTTACGGTGTTTTTCAAGTCTATGGTAATCAGCCCCACTAAAACGTCTATAGGCTACTTTTTGAACTTCTTCCCATACGTCTTTTGAAGTCTCATAATTATAATCTCCACCCATTTTATTATCAAGTATTTGCAGTACTTCCCAATCATCTGGCAGGTCTGATTTAACTAGAGGTTGTGAGAGGTGAAGACGACGCATAGCATTTATATAAACACCTGTTTTTTCATAAGCCGATTTAACACCAACTACAATATCAGCACGATTTGCAATATCAGTCATAAATAGTTCTTGAACAAAAATCATATCTAGCTTATCAAATGCACGGTCAATTTTATTAAGATTTGGATGGATATGAGTTAAATCTTCACCGATGTTTAAAACAACTTTTACTCTGTCTTCAAGCATCTCATCAACAAGCTGAGGAGTCATTAGACCCACTTCTTTTGGTGTTTGATAATCAGGGGCATAATAAGGAAGCATACCCATATCGCAAGTGCCTTGAACATTATTTTGTCCACGAAGAGGCATAAGCCCTGCTCCACTTTTACCAATATTACCAGTCATCAAGCTCAAGTGAACCATTGCCATTACAGCGTAAGATCCATCAATATGCTCAGTGATGCCAAGTCCCCAAAAAATCATTGATTTTTTTAGTGCATACTCACGAGCAACTTTTCTTATCATTTTAGAAAGGTATTCATAACCCTCTACTTGATTATAAAAATCAGGATTAGCATAGGGGTCATTTATGATTTTTTCGGCAAAAGCATCAAAGTCTTTTGTACGGTTTTGTAAAAAGTCTTCATCATATAACTCTTCATCTATGATTACATATGCAAGCATATTCAAAGTCAAAAGATTCGCCTCATGTGGCATAATCGCTTTATATTTAGAAAATCTATGTAGTTTTATCTCTCTTACATCAAATACTGCAAGATTATCATGTTCGCGGGCTACATCGATTATGCGGTTTGCAATTATTGGATGAGCTTCAGTTGTGTTTGAGCCGATGACTATCATAAATTCAGCATTATAAATATCATTGTAAGGATTAGTTGCTGCACCTTCGCCAATAGTTACACGCATACCACTAAGTGATGGAGAGTGACAAACTCTTGCACAATTGTCAACGTGTGGAGAGTTTAAAGTATGACGGGTAAATTTTTGAAAAAGATATGAGCTTTCACAAGAAGTTCTAGCTCCACCTATAGAACAGATAGATTTACGACCATAGTTCTTTTGAGTCTCTTTTATCTTCATAACGCACGCGGTAGTTGCTGAGTCTAAATCTGTTTCATACCAAGTCTCATCAAAGTCAACAAGTGAAGAACTAATTGCTTCTTTTATGGTTGGATTTTTATCTAGGAAACTTTTTTTGATTCTAGGAATACGCAGTCTATCAGGTGCATCAACAAAATCAAAACCATACTTACCTTTGATGCAGAGTTTACCTTGAGAAACTACACCATCTGGATGAGCAAAGATTTTTACAATTTTATTTTCTTTAGTATCAACATGGGCAGCTATATCACAACCAACCCCACAGTAAGTACATACACTATCTATCGTTTGTATATTTTCCATAAAAGTCCTTATACTATCCTAATCATCACAGGAGTAAGGTTTACAAACTCCAATGCTGCTATCTCTTTTATCATATTTTGAATATCTTTTTCCAGTGCAATATGCGTAGAAATAAGTAAGTTAGCTGAGTTAGTTGAAGCTGGACGCTGAAGCATAGTCTCAACTGAAATATTATTTTCTTCAAATACTTTAGTTATCTTTGCTAAAACACCTGCACGGTCAGTTACATTTATGCGAAGATAGTATTTAGAGTTAATATCTTCAGTTGCCTTTAGAGTAAGCTTGCCCTCAAGCGGTTTATCAAACCCAAGCATTGGAGTAGACTTTCCGCTTCTAGCAATATCTATAATGTTTGCAACAACAGCACTTGCAGTAGCATCTCCACCAGCACCAGGACCATAGTAAAGAGTCTCGCCTACTTTATCTCCAACAACAGAGATTCCGTTCATAACACCATCTATTTTAGCAATCATTTCATCTTTAGAAATCAGACAAGCATGAACTCTAAGCTCCACTTCATTGCCATCTTTTTTTGCAATTGCTAAAAGTTTGATAGCGTAACCAAACTCTTTTGCAAAAGCTATATCATCTTGACTAACGTTCTCAATACCCTCGATTAAAATATCTTCAGGTTTAGCATCTATGCCATAAGCGATAGATGCTAAAATAAGAAGTTTGTGAGCTGCATCGTATCCGCCAACATCAAATGTTGGATCAGCTTCTGCGTAACCTAAATCTTGGGCCTCTTTTAAAATAGCGTCATAAGCAACACCCTCTTCAGCCATTTTTGTCATCATATAATTACTAGTACCATTCATGATTCCCATAATTGACTCAATATGATTCGCAGAAAGACCATCTCTAAGAGCATTGATAATGGGAATACCACCAGCAACTGATGCTTCATATTCAAATGCAATATCTTTTGCTAGACTTTGTAGCTCATAACGGTGGTAAGCTAAAAGTGCTTTATTTGCAGTAACAACAGCCTTGCCATTTTTTAGTGCGCGCTTAACAACCTCAAATGGCTCTTCAATTCCACCCATAAGTTCTACTACAATATCTATCTCAGGGTCATTTAGAATATCATCAACATTGTCAGTTATAGTGATGTCTAAACCTCTATCTTTGTTTAGGTTTTTTACTACACCACTTTTAACGACTATATCAACACCAGCACGAGCAGAAATAACATCAGCATTGTCTTTTAAAATTTGAGCTACGCTTGTTCCAACCGTTCCAACACCAATTATTCCTACTTTTATCATACTACTTCTCTTCCTCTTCAAACTGTTTTAAAAAATCTTTGATATTTCTAGCCGCTTGACGGATGCGATTATCATTTTCTATAAGTGCTATACGAACATAACCCTCACCATAGGCACCAAAACCTATTCCTGGAGCTACTGCTACACCGGCTTCAGTTAGAAGTCTTTTTGAGAACTCCAAACTTCCTAGATGCTCTACACATTCTGGTAGTTTTGCCCAAACAAACATACTTGCCTGATTCTTTCTTATATGCCATCCAGCTCTATCAAAAGCTTCTAGTAGAATATCTTGACGATGATTATACTTATCTGTAATATCTTGAACACACTGCTGATCACCATTAAGTGCTACAGTAGCTGCAACTTGGATAGGAGTAAACATACCATAGTCTAACCATGATTTTATCTTTTGAAGTGCACCGATAAGTTTTTTATTTCCAACGAAGAAACCAACTCTCCAACCAGCCATATTGTAAGACTTTGAAAGTGTGAAACTCTCGACTGCTACATCTTTTGCACCAGGAACACTCATGATTGAAGGTGTTACATAACCACCAAAAGTGATATCTCCATATGCAATATCAGAGATAATATAAAATCTTTTCTCTTTAGCCATTGCAACTAATCGCACATAAAATTCTTGTGTTACTGTTACAGTGGTAGGGTTATGAGGGAAGTTTACTAAAACATATTTTGGTTTCGGTGAACTCTCTTTAAAAACACGATCTAAGTCTATAAAAAATTGATCTTCATCTAGTCTGTAATCTTCATCAAACTTAATTCCGAATTTAACTACATTTCCACCTGCTAAGGTAAAAGAGTACTCATGGATTGGGTAAGTAGGATCTGGAACAACAGCAACATCACCTGGATTTGTAACTGCATAAGTCAGGTGTGCATAACCTTCTTTAGAACCCATTGTAGCCACACACTCTGTCATTGGGTCTAAATCACAGTCATATCTTCTTTTATACCAATCAGAGATTGCCATAAGAAGTTTTGGGATACCTTTAGAAGTTGAGTAACCATGAGTTTTAGTTTTTTGGGCCGATTCTACAAGTTTTTCTCTAATGTGCTCTGGAGTATCACCATCTGGATTACCCATAGAAAAGTCAATTACATCTGCGCCTGCTCTGCGCTCTGCCATTTTAAGTTCATTTACCTCAGCAAAAACATACTTTGGTAGTCTCTTCATTTTATCAAATTGTATTTCATCAAACATCAAAATTCCTGATTATATAAGGTATTAAATTATTAATGTAATTTTAGCGAAAAATGTTTAGAAATAGATAAGGCTTATCTTGAACCTACAGGAGTTATAATTAAATCATCACGAATATTCTTCAAAGTGTAAATATCTGAGATTTTTATATAGTGAACATTATCTTTGAGGTTAAGTAATATATTTTTTCTTCTAGCATCTTTTTTTAAAACTTCTAGGAGATGTAATGAACTGTCATAAAATGCAATATATGGGTACCAGCTATTTCTTTGTGAAGAGGTAATACGAAGTTTTTTAATACGCGAAACATTTATCCATTTAGCATAAAGAGATCTTTTTAACTTCACTTCAATACCATTTTCAAGTGTTTCAACATTTAATTCTCCATCTCTCATATCAACTATATATGTCCAATCAGTTGAAGAGTTTCTATGGATATCTACAATATTGCAACCACTTTTTCCTAGTTCTTGTTGTAATATCAATGGATCTGTAGCATACTCAGATGTTAAGTTTATTGTCCAAGTAAATTCTGAGTTATTAAGATTTGACTCTTTCGTAACATATCTGTAATAACCTATATTTCTAAGTGTATCACCCATAATCTTTACGAAAAACAGAGGTGAACCACTCGTTTTAAAATGTAGGGTAAGCTCACTAGGTTTTTTATAAAACAGATTTAATAGTCCATTATCTTTAAGAGTTTGGATAACTTTAACAGCATCTACTCTCTCTCCTAAATAATAATACGATGCAGGAGAAAATAAAATAGCTATATATGCGCTATTTTGCTTATAAACTTGTGGTTCTATAAGAGTCTGTATTTTTTGTGTTAGAGGGTCAACTTTTTTTACTTCATCACCAAAAGATAGAGAAAAAGAGAGTAAAATGGCAAAAAAAACTTTTACCATTTACTACCTTTGTTCAGTTCTTTAAACTCTTTAAAGCTTATTTTTGATAGTTTTGAATCTTTATATAAAAGTCTGATATTTAGCTTATCTTTAAACTCTGTAACTTCACCGTTTATCTCAACTTTTACAAAACCATGACCAAGTGTTAATATCCAGTCTTTGTTGGGATCAATATCTAATTCACCCTTAAAAAGCTTTTGATACTTTTTATGATTGCTTAGATCAATATAACCTATCCAAAGTTGTGAATTTGGTATTATTTTAAAAGATTTTACTACTTCTACTACTTTAGTAGGTTCAGGCTGAACTTCAATAACTTCGATGTCTTCTATAACTTCAGGAACTTCAGACAGTGTTGCATTTTCATCTTCAATGATGTCATTTTGGGACATACTGTCTTTAGCATTATTTATAGCACTATTATCTATAGTGTGTGTTTTAGCCTTAGTAGAAGTTATTGAAGTTAGATCAAGAGTAAATGATACAGCAACAGCAAATATAATTACAACAACCAATACATAAACAAAGGTATAATTTTTTTTCTTTTTCGGAGATACAAACACTTTTGTATCATGTTCAACTTTAGAGATTTCTTGGGCGAAGAATGCTTTTACTTTTACTTTTAAGTCACTTAAGTCTACGCCATATTCTCTCTCTAAAATTGAAATAAAACCTAAAAGCTGTATCTTAGTCATATCATCAAAAGTCTCATGCAAGACAGCTTGAACATGCTGTCTTGCTATATGAGTTCGCTCATGTATCTTTTGAGCACCAATACCTTTTAACTTACTAAGTCCATCACTCATATTCTCATCCTATCCATTAAAATAGCTCCTGCCACGCTGACATTTAAAGAGTCAAACTCATGTGACATTTTTATACTAACGACTTCATCTAGCTTATTTACGACACGAGAAGTTAATCCCTCTCCTTCGTTACCTAAAACTAAAGCTCTTTTTTGTTTTAACTTAACATCTCTTATATCAACCCCACCCATATCCGCACCATAGATGCAAAACCCAGATGTTTTTAAATCATTCATAACATTATGTATATTGTGCTCTACCGCAAAAGGCATATCAAATAGTGCCCCAGTACTTGTTCTCATAACAGGTTCAAGGTTTAAATTTTTAATCCCACATACTACAATTGCCTCAACACCCATTGCATAAGCTGTTCTAACAATTGCACCAATATTTCCAACATCAGTTAAGCCTGCGAGAACAAGCACAAAATCTTTATCTAAAAATGATTTGAACGGGTGAAGTTCATAGTCATCGACTTCGGCTAAGATGCCTTGATGATTCGCATTTTTACACATCTTGCCTGCAGCATCTGGAGGTATACGCTTGACTTCAAAATTCATCTTCATTAATCGAGAATACTCTTTTTTTTCAAGCTCTTTTGCAAGATACAGAGTTTTGATTTTATTTGGATAATTTTTTATTATATATTGAACTGGTTGTTTAGCATAAATTAACATGAGGACATTTTAGCAAAAAAAAGTGACTATTTAGTCAGTTTACTATTTTTATTGAAGTTTTAGGAGTCTTTGGTAACAAGACTTCGTATTTTCGCCTGTTATTTTAGAGATAAGTTTTGCTTGTACTTTTTTTGGCAGTTCTAGCTCTAAGATATCATTTTGAGAAATAGCACTGCTATTATGGGTCTCACCTGCTTCGATAACAATAACCCATTCTCCACGAATATTATCATCTATAGTGTTTAAAACTTCTTCTGCAGTACCATGAAAGTAGTTCTGATATTTTTTAGTTAATTCTTTCGCCAAAAAGATTTTTCGACTGTTTTCTTCCTCTTTTATCTCAAGTAGAAGTTTTTCTAGCCTGTGTGGTGACTCATAAAGTACAGTCGTAAAGCCACTATGAAGTGCTCCTTGAAGAGAGGCAGCTCTATCTTTGCCTTTGTGTGGTAAAAATCCCCAAAACAGCATCTTTGTTTCAACAAATCCACTTGCGACAAAAGCAGTTAAAAGTGCATTTGCACCTGGGAATACGTCATATTCTATACTGTTTTCTTGTGCATATTTTATCAGAAGCTGACCCGGGTCACTGACGCCAGGCATACCTGCATCTGATGCATAAACAACATTTTGCTCAAAAAAAGATGATTCTAATTTTTCAACAAAAGATTTTTCATTATGTGAGTGAAGTGATATAAACCGCTGATTTTCTTTAAAAATAGTGTTGTATCTTTCTTTTAAAATATGTATGAGTTTTTTTGTAACGCGAGTATCTTCACAAAGTAGAGTTTCGGCGTTGCTTAGAGCTTCTATAGCTCTAAGCGATATATCGCCGATGTTTCCAATCGGAGTTGGAACAAAAGTTAGCAATTACTAGTTCTTAGCGTAACGCTTGTTGAATTTCTCAATTCTACCAGCAGTATCTACCATTCTCTCAGAACCTGTGAAGAATGGGTGACACTCATTACAGATATCAATACGCATAGAGTCTACTTGGCTTTTTGTTTCAAAGCTATTACCACATGCACAAGATACAGTACAAGTTACTAAGTTAGGGTGAAGATCTTTTTTCATTTTTTTGCCTTTTGATACGCGATTTGTATACGCACATCTATATATTTTTTTAATCCGTATGGGTGCGGATTTTTTCAAATGCAATTATAGCTTAATATATTTTATTAATCAATAATAAGGTTCTAAAGCTTTTTAATCAAACTTGACAACTCTTCTCTTAGAATATCTTTATCTTTAAGAGACAACGTTTGTATATTACAAGATAATTTAAATCCATTTTTTTGTATATCTAGAACTTTCATATCTTTTTTTACAAGATTGCTGTCTACCTGATAAAGAGCTATAGGTCGTTTAAGTCCCTTTGGAATTATGCCATTAACCTCTTTACATACAAAATTATCTGACACTAAAAGCTTAGTTTCTTCTGATATAAGTATTTCATCTGAGTTTGCTGATGTCTCAATTCTACTAGCTAAATTAACAGACGAACCGATGATAGTATATTCCAAGCGATCTTTGCTACCAAAGTTACCAACTGTACAGTAACCGGTATGTATGCCTATTCTAACTTGAAAAAGTTTGCTAAAGCCTTTTTCTCTCCACTTTTCATGTAAGATGTTCATCCTACTACGCATAGAAAGTGCCATATTAACGCAAGCAACTGCATCTTCTTTTATGCCATTGCTATGTGGATCACCAAAGAAAAGCATAATTGAATCACCCATATACTTATCTACTGTTGCGCCATATTTTAAAGCGATAATTGTCATTTCGTTTAAGTAGTCATTTAAAAGTTCACTCAAATCTTCTGATTCCATAGTATCAGTAGTATCGGTAAAGTTTACAATATCAGAAAAGAAGATAGTTAGTTTTTTACGCTTTGATGTTAAGGTAACATCTTGATCACCGGAAAATATAGACTCATAAACTTGTGGAGAGAGATATCTTGAAAGTTTAGTTGAAAGTTGTTCAAGCATCTCATTTTTAGCTCTCTCTTCAACCAAATTTTCACGATTTTTAGCTTCCATTTTCAGCTTATCAAGAATATTTGACATACCCACTATCATCTTGTTAAAAGAAGAAGAGAGCTTGCCTATCTCATCGTTTGAGTAAACTTTAACCTGATAAGAGTAATCCTGCTTTTTAGTTATCTCTTCTACGACAGAAGACAACTCTATAATAGGTTTTATAAGTCTGTTGATAAAAAACAGAGCTATGATACCAATGACAAATGCGCCTATTACAAAAGTTACAACAAACCAATTCTCATATTTTTTTAATAAATTTAAAAATACATCTTGATTCTGTTCTAAAACTATCTCTATATTTTGCTTTGATTTTAGATGCTTACTTACATGAATCTCATGTTTGAAACTATCTGTTTTGTATAAGGTTTTTGCTTTGTCTAAAATAATGTAATAGTGTCTATCTTTAGAATTTTCAAAAAAGTTTGTAATATTTTTTAAAGAAAATTCTAAAACCAGTGTACCTATAATCGATTCATCAAATGGTGATTTGATGTCCACTGAAAAAAATGGTGTGATTTTAGTAGCATTAAATAGCATCTTAGCGTCACTAGATGCTAAGATTTTCCCAGATTTATCTATGAGATGAAAATTACCATCAAGCTTTAATTCTCGTTTCTTTTCTTCTAAAAGATTAGCTATACGTCGATCAACATCTTTAGAAAATATATCATTCATTACATCAAGACGACTTATAAAGAACATGTCTCTTTTAAGCGTTGTAAGATACTGATCTATTCTTTCAACGTTCAAAAAAAGTTGAGTTTGCATCTCTTGATGAGTATTATCATAATACTTATCGCGAAGTATGTTTCCTGAATATACCATTATTACAATATAAGGAATCAGACCTACTGAAAGTATAAGCGAAATTATCTTAATCCTAAAACTCAAAAAGTATCCTTAACTCTGCATCTATTAACGATTTTGGTATATAGCCAATTGAACCATTAACATTTTTTACAAATAACTTCATAGAACTATTGGATGACTGTACGATTGGTGGTCTTACTCCTTGAAAATGTTGTTTGACCCAGTAATTGCTCAATTTGGCTCTACTTATTTTTAAAACTCTCTTTTCAAATTCATCTCGCATTTTTGATGC
>JAQIBW010000336.1 GCA_027858865.1 Sulfurimonas sp.
CTCGGGTTAAAAAGTGAATTTGCCGTAATGTGTGTACAAGACTTACAAAGAAATGGCGTAAAGATGGAACATTCCGATGTTTTTAAAGAGTGGGTTCAAAAGTTCGCTTATCTTTTGGCATAAAATAATTACAGATGCAACTCTCACAAAAAATATCCTCGGCTAAAGCAAAACTCTTAGTCGAGTATCCACTATTTGGAACTATCGCTTCAAAACTAAAAATTATACAAAACGATGATATTCAAGCTTGTAAAAGTGATGGGACTACTCTTGAGTACAACAGTGACTTTTTTTCCGAGATCACTCTAAATGAGATGGAGTTCGTCTTTGCCAATGGTGCGATTCATGCGTCTCTAGCTCATGAGTCTCGTAAAAATGGAAGAAGCGGTTGGTTGTGGCAACTCTCAACTGACTATGCCGTAAATGATATGCTTGTTGAAAATGGGCTTGAGCGTCCGTACCAGGCTCACTATTCAAAACGCTTTTCTGGACTATATGCTGAAGAGATATATGCAGAGTTAAAAGAGGATATTTTACGTGATGAGCTAGAGTATGAAGCGGATGATGTCGATGATATCCAAAATGATGAAAATAAATCAAAGCAAAAAGAGAACAATCAAGAGAGTGAAACAACTGAGGAAATTGAGCAAGATGACTTAGTCTCAGAAGAATTATTTGAAGAGTTTGCAAAAGCAGTTTTAGAGATAGAAGAAAAAAGAGGTGAGCTTCCATCAAACATAGATAGATTTTTTGATATAGGCTCTAATGGAAAAATTGACTGGAGAGATGAGCTAAGAGTAGCATTAGAGAGATTTCATAAAGATGACTATACTCAGATGCCACCAAATAAAAAGTTCTTGCATCTAGGGTTTTATCTTCCATCTAGTATTAGCCAAAGATTTAAGCTAGTTGTTGCAGTTGACAGTTCAGGCTCTGTTGATGATGTGCTTTTGGGAGAATTTTTAAGTGAGTTAAACTTTCTTATGAATACAATCCCCTCATATGAAATAAACCTGATTGTTTGTGATGAAAAAATCCGTTCGCACAAAGTTTTTTATAGTGGAGATATTTTACAAGCAAATATTGAGGGTGGTGGAGCTACTGACTTTAGACCTGTTTTTGAGTTTATAGATAGTGAACTAGAAGACACAAAACTGCTTTTGTATTTTAGTGATTTAGATGGAACTTTCCCAAGTAAAATACCTTCTTATGCTGTGAAATGGATAGCTCCAAAAAAGTTAGAAGTACCTTTTGGAGAAGTTGTCATTTTACAAGATTAGTTAAAAAGTATCTGGTTTTTGCCATTTTGTTTTGCATTGTATAGCAACATATCTGCTTGATTTATTGTCTCCTCAAGAGTGTCATCATTATGTAAAGCTACCCCGATAGAGATAGTAAACTTTATCTGATTAGCAGCATCTACGTTAAAAATAAATTGTTCTACTTCTTGTCTAAGTCTTTCAAGTATATCAGAAGCACTGTATTTATTAATATTTTTCAAGACTATACAAAACTCTTCACCGCTAAATCTTGCTACTATATCTCTATAGCTTGTATTTGTTCTAATTATCTCGGAGATGCTTGTTATAACTTTATCACCAACATCATGACCATAAGTATCGTTTATGTGTTTAAAGTTATCAATGTCTATCATCGCAACAGCAAACTGTTCACCGCTTTCTTTTACATCTTCTATATACTCTTGCATATTTTCAAAGAAGTATCGGCGATTGTAAAGACCTGTTAAAAAGTCTCGATTTGCATGGTTTGTAATGAACTGTATATTTTCTAAAGCTTCTATGGAGTTGTTGATACGACAAGAAAATTCTTCTTTAGAAAATGGTTTCTTGATGTAGTCATTTGCCCCCTGTTTTAAAAATAAAGCATTTACCTCTTCATCATTGTTTGAAGAGATAGCGATGATAGAAAGTTCAGTCTTATTATAGTCTTTTCGTATTTCATGTGTAAGCTCAAGTCCATTTATAACAGGCATGTTATAATCAGTAATAACCATTGACATATCCGGATGTACGTTGAGCATACTTAGTGCTTCTTCACCGTGAGCAACAGCAATAACCTGATAAAAAAGATTTTCTAGCATGTTTTTCATGGTTTTTCTAAATACCATAGAATCATCAACTAGTAAGACTTTATGTTTTTGATTTTTTTCTAGTCTGCTAATAGTTTGAATGATGTAGTTTATATCATCTACCCCACTCTTGTTTACATAGTCAATGATGTTTTTTTGAAGCATCTTCTTTCTAAAGTCTTTGTCAATATTGGCACTTAAAACAATGGCGCGATTGCCTTTGCTTAAAACGTAATCAACAATCTCTCCGTTTGGAGCATCTGGTAGATTGATATCTAGAAGTGTTAAAAAGTATGTGTATTTTTTTAAAAATAGTTTTGCTTCTGATAGTTTATAAGCTATATCTACTTCATATTCTAAAGATAGTTCTATCTTCCTAGCTAAAAGTTTTGCAAGTGTTTTGTTGTCTTCAACGATTAATATTCTTTTCATGCGGTTATTATACTATTTTAGTATAATTCCCTTATGAATTATCTAGAAGAAATCACTGAAAAATTGCACTCCAAACAAAATATTTTTTTAACAGGTGGAGCAGGTGTTGGAAAAACAACTATAACAAGAGAAGTTATAGAACATTTTGAGGGTGAAGCAAAAAAAGTTGCAAAACTTGCATCTACAGGCATGGCAGCTACACTTATAGGTGGACAGACTCTTCACAGCTTTTTGGATCTTGGTATCGCATCTGATGTTAAAGAGTTAGAGATTAGCGGTAGATTAGAGATAAAAAACAAAGTTAAAAAATTAATCTCAAGTATGCATCTGATAGTTATTGATGAGATTTCTATGGTCAGCGATACTATTTTAGAGATGATACAGCTTAGACTCAAACAATCTGAGTACAAGGGCACACTTCTTGTTGTAGGAGATTTTTTACAACTTCCTCCTGTAGTTCGAGGAAGTTCAGAGGTTAAGTTTGCTTTTGAATCAGTCGCATGGAATGAGTTTGAGTTTCTTAAAGTAGAACTCACTCATATATATAGAACAGATGACAAAAAGTTTATAGAACTTTTAGGAAGTGTTAGAGATGGTTTTGTGGACGAAGAGATTCACAACCATCTAAATGAATATATAAAACCGCTACCGCAAGACTTAAGTGAATTTACTTTTTTGTTTGGCAAAAATCATTCAGCATCTAGACATAACAAAAACCAGTTAGAACATATTGATAACGAACTGTTTGTAAAAGAAGCTCAGATAATAAAACACTCTAAAAGTATTAACGATGCAGAGATAGATAGATTTATAAACGACTCTCGTATAGATAAAGAACTAGAACTCAAAATAGGAGCACCTGTACTTTTTACAAGAAACTCTTGGAACTACTTTAATGGTGAGCGTGGAGTTGTTATAAATGTAGATGCAAGCTATGTTTATGTACAAAAGGCAGATGCCAAAGTCGTAAAACTTGAAGCAGTTGCTCAGAGTAAGGCTAAGTGGAGTGAGAAAAGTGTAAACGGTAAAAAAGAAATGGTTGAAGAAGCACAACTTAGCATCTATCAGTTTCCTATAAAACTTGCTTTTGCCATTACTATTCATAAGTCACAGGGTATGTCCATAGAAGATTTAATAATCGAGACAAATGAAATATTTGCACCGTCACAGTTTTACGTAGCACTCTCAAGAAGTTCTAATCCTAAAAGATTAAATCTTATAGCACCTGCTTGTCAGTGGCATAAAATTGTTTTTGTAAATAATAAAGCTTTGGGGTTTGTGAAAAAGATTTAATATTTTATGATATACTTTGGATATACATAAGGAGTTTATTATGACAGCAACTATATCAAAGTGGGGAAATTCACAAGGGCTTAGATTTCCAAAAGATATTATGAAAGAGTTGCATCTCACTATTGGTGATAAGGTAAATATATTTGTTGAAAACAATAAAGTAATAGTAGAACCTATAGCAAAAGAGAAAATTAAATATGACATAAATGAGCTTGTTTCAAAAATCCAAAAAGATTACAAAGTACAAGAAGAATTTACTTCAGTAGTTGGAATGGAAGAATGGTAAAAAAGTATATTCCTAAAAAAGGTGATTTAGTAATACTCACTTTTGACCCATCAGCAGGACATGAACAACAAGGCAGAAGACCCGCTCTTATAATCTCAAATGAAGTTTTTAACAAACATGTAGGTTTAGCTATAGCTTGCCCCATAACAAACACAGATACGAACTTTCCTTTCCATGTAAAAGTAGATAGTGATAACTTAACAGGATTTATAATGACAGAGCAGATAAAATCTATAGATTATAATGTTAGAAAAGTTAAGTTTGTCGAGAAAGTTAGTGATGAAGTAATGGAAAAGGTTTTAGGAATTGTTGAAAGCGTTGTGTTTTAAATAGAGTATAATACTTGAAAAAGGGATGTAGAAAATATGAGAAATTTAATTTTAA
>JAQIBW010000263.1 GCA_027858865.1 Sulfurimonas sp.
AAAGATAATTTTTATTGGATTTTGAGTGATTTTTTCACCCATAGCCTCCAAAAAAGCTTCAGTTTTATTACGCCAGTTCATATATTCCCCTATTAAATAATACGATATAGTACTATTTATGCATTAGAGGAATGTTAATGTTAGTCTTCGTCTTTAAATCCGAAGTCCTCTTCGTCACCCTTTTGAGCTTCTAAAATATCAGCTATAAGTTCTTTAGCTTCTTCTTCATCGATATCACCAGCCTTAATATCTTCTAGAACATCTTGCAAGTCAGCTTTAAATTCACGAAGCTCTTCTATCTCTTCTTTAGCATCTTCACTAGCATCTTTATTGTCAGCTATCTCTTCAAAGATCTCATCCAATCTTTCATCGATATCTGGGATAACGCTCTTAGTAAGTAGTTCTTCTAATTTTTCTACATTAGACATGTAATTTCCTTAAATTATTTGTGACATCATACTGAGAAAAGGCAAAAGGATTAATAAATTATAGATTATGTCGATATAAATACATTATAAATCAAGGAATATTATCATGTTAGTTTGGTTATTGGTATTTTTATTGCTAGTGGTGATTAGTTATGTTGTTTACAAAGTATCTTTTTCTACCAAAAGCGTAGATTCAAGAAAACCAGATCAACACTATACTTTCAAAATATAAGAGAGAATTATGACTAGCAGAAACAATCATGTATTTAAAGGGCACAAGACTTTACTAGGAAGCAGGTATGTAACTTATGGAGAAGTTGAGCTACCTATAAAATATGAACTTTTTTCAAAATCAAAAGATGGGTTTGATTGGGGATACAATGGTTCAGCTTCTATTCAGCTGGCATTTTCTATGCTTCATCAACTCAGTAATGTAGAGTTTGCCAAAGAATTTGCTCCTCAGTTTTGCCAAGAAGTAATAAGGTCTTTAAACTCTAGAGATTGGATACTTAATGCTTCAGATGTTATAAAGTGGATAAATGAAAACTCTGATGATATCAGATTAGAAGTTCAGTCCAAGAGTGTGAGCATGAGTATGGTTAAACCACCACAAAAATCTAAAAAGACAAAAAGAAATGTTGTTAAAGATGTATGTCGTGAACTTTCCATTACTCAAAAAAACCTTGCGGAGATTTTAGAAGTTCCAGAGGGTACGGTAAGTAGTTGGGCTGTTAAAAATGAAATCCCGAGACTTGGTAAGAAAGCAATAGAGTTCTATATTCAAAGTAGAAAAAATCAAGAAGTTGTAGATAGCTATAAAAACTTTGTTAAGCTTTTACAAAGCGCATAGTTTTCTATGCGTTTCTTGAGTTTTCGAACTCATTTGCACTTTGTATGACTTCAAATGTTAGTTTTTCTAACTCTTCTGTTTCTATATTATACTTGTCACAAAAATCCTCAACAGCTTTAATATCAAATTTTTCAAGATTCTTTGCAAACATAAAAATTTCTCCAAGAACACCATCACCGTTAGTAACAGCATCTTTTATCTCAGAATCTATATTTAACTCTTCTAAAATAGAATTCATACTAACATTAAATAGAGTATCAAGAAGTGACACAACACCCACAAAATAGATCTTAGAAGAGAGATCTTTAACTCCGCTGTCTTCTATCTGTTTTGAGACTTTAACCATAAGATTTGTTCTGTTTTTTAGAAGTTGCATCAATGGTGACTCGGTCTCTTGCTCATCTGTAATTCCGTTTGTAGAGTAAACCATCAGCATAAGCCACTGAGTTAGCGGTGTTCTTCCCATAAGAGTTAAAATCTGGCGAACTGATGAAATATTTTGTCTAAAATGAAATGAACCAGAGTTTACATACTTTAAAAGCTGTAGTGAGATAGCATGATTCTCTTCAAACTTTTCAACAATCTCATCTATACTTGAATCACTCATAATATAATTACAAAGATTGATAGCTTTAAGGCTGTTTGGATCGAATTTTTCTTGTTCTAAAATTTTTGGCTTAGAAAAGAAATAACCATGAACGTAGCTACCTTTAAACTTCTTAGCCTTGTCATACATCTCATGAGTTTCAACTTTTGTAAAAATAACTATTAGGTCTATACCTTCAAGAATCTCTAAATCTTCTGTAGGTGTGTTGATATCTACTTTAATATAAGTTATATACTTTAAAAGGTTAGAAAACTTATCAAGGATTTCTTTTGTAAGAACAACATCATTTATAGCTAAAATATAGCCCATTTCGCTGAGTTGTATTATTCTCTGCTCTAAAGCCTCTGTAAACTTCATATTTGCCTGTAAAGCAAATATAAAATGTTCTTTAGGTATACAAAATACAACATCATGCATTAAGAATTTTTTATCTGCTTTTATAAAGGCTTTATTATTTCCTAAAAGATTTTTAACGCCAAATTTATTTAGCACATTACTTAAAACAGTTACAGTAGTATGTCTGTCATTTTTTATGTTTGAACTTTGGTTAGAGTCCCTATATAATAATTCATACGCATATATATTGTCGTACTTATCTAAAATAGGTTGTCTAGCTATATATAAGTTTGAGTGCATGATAAATCTTTATTAGCAAATTTTATAAAATTATACAAAAATATCCTTAAGCTCACAAGAAGTGATTTTTTTGTACTATATAATTTACTATATAGTAAGGAATATCTATGAA
>JAQIBW010000159.1 GCA_027858865.1 Sulfurimonas sp.
GTGCAACAGGTATTGGGATTGAGATCTCTTACCTTGATGAGATGCTACGTTTGTTTAAGAAAAACTACCATCTAAATGTTTATTTTTTAAATCAAAATGGGGAAATTGTACTTACTAGACAAGATAAAGGCAGCCCTAAACATATAGATGAGATGCAAGAATTAAAAGCATACAAAGATGAGATTTTATCTAAGAATACCGATATAATCGAGTATAAGAAAAACGGCGAAGAGTACATACTAAAAACAAAATATATACCTGAGTTAGATATATACCTAGTAGTAGAAGCTAAACTAGATGATTTTGCAAAAGATGCTAAACAAGTTTTTTACATAAACCTTGGACTCTCTTTATCTTTTACTTTGATATTTGCTATTATCATTATGATTATTTTGAGAAAGCATCATAAAAAATTAGAAAGACTAGCAGACTTTGACTCACTAACACAGATGCCAAATAGACGTAACTTTGACAAACAATTTGAGCAGTTTTTAGATTTGCTTAAAAGAGATGAGAGACCTATATGTCTAGTGTTTATAGACATAGATGATTTTAAAAATATTAATGACGAACTTGGACATCAGATGGGTGATGATGTTTTAATACAGGTTGCAAAAATTTTAAATAAGAGCATAAGGAAAACAGACCTCATAGCTAGATGGGGCGGAGAAGAGTTTGTTATCGCATTTATAGATACAAATATAAACGATGCTCATACTATCACCCAAAAGATAAGAGAAGCTATAGAAAAAGATGAAGGGCTTAAAAAGGTTCTAGGGTACAATCTAACAGCAAGTTTTGGACTTACTTCTTGTACTGAGCACGACAATATTGACACTGCCATATCAAGAGCGGATAAAGCCATGTATGAGGCAAAACAACACGGGAAGAACAGAGTAGTTTTAGCTCGCTCGAAACCTACTGAAGAATCTTCCTAGCCGTTAACAAAAGATAGTCTTTTCCCGTTACAGTAACTCTGTACTTCTTTTGTTGAAGATATTTTTTACAAAAGTGTATATCTTTTAAAACCAAACTCATCTCAGAAAATGCATAGTTTGGTGCTTTTGCTCCATAAATCATCTCACCGTCAATCCATCTACAGTTTGGAAAACCAAGTATCACAGCTCCACCTTTTTCTAGGTGGTTTTGATAAAGAGACATAAATGTAGAGTTAAAATTTATATTTGTACTTTGCAGAGTTCCTATTGAGATGATTAGATCGAACTCTCCTAAGCTCAACTCATCTAACGAGTTTATATCGTGGCATCTAAAGTCTACATTTGCGTAGGGGAAATCTTTTTTTGCATACTCTATGGCAGATGCTGAGTAGTCTATACCTACAAACTCTTTTTCTTTAAACTCATCAACGCTCAACATCTCTTCTATAACTCTAAACTCATCACCCCTATTTACACCAAGATTTAAAACTCTTTTTTTGGTCTTTATATTTATGAAGTTTAGCGCTTGTCTGTAGTGATATAAAAAGCTAAATTGAGCTGTTTTATCAATGCTAAAAAATTCACTATCTACTCCATACTTTTCACTACTTTTATCAGCTTTATGAAAAGAACTTTCCAGATTTAACTTCTGAAATCTAAGTGTAAGGGTTTCAATGTCGTTTTGAATAGGAGTCAGCATTTTCATAAAAAAAATCTGTGCCAAATCAACAAAGGCTTTGTAACCAATCCGTTCTACATCTCTCTGTGAAAGTTTCAGTTGTACAATCTCTGAGGCTTGAACTTCATGACTCTCAAACCACCCTAGTATATCTTTTGAACTCTTTTGTTTTAAATCTATATTCATTACTCTACCGTGTTGTATGATCTGTCACCTGCATCTCCAAGACCGGGGATTATATACTTGTCATCATTTAGTTTTTCATCTATTTGAGCGATGTAAATATCAACTTCCGGATAAGCTGACTTTACTACATCCAGACCTTGAGGAGAGCCTATAATATTTAGTGTTATTATTCTTGATGGTTCTCTTGATTTTATAAGTTTTAGTGCATCTATCATCGAACCGCCTGTTGCTACCATTGGATCGACTAAAAGTACAGTTTTTCCTTTACAAGAAGGAAGTCTGTCATAGTATAAAACACTCTCATGCGTATTCTCATCTCTTTTCATCGCTAAAAATCCGGCAATAGCTTCAGGTAAGAGTTCCATTACGCTATCAAGCATCGGTATACCTGCTCTTAACACTGTAACTACCACGATGCTCTCTTCATCTATAGTTTTACACTCCAGTTCTCCAGTCCACGTTGTAATATTTTTTTTCGAAAGAGCAAAGTCATGAAGCGCTTCATAAACAAGCTGTTTTGTAAGTTCTGCAATGGTATGTCTAAAACGAACGGAATCTCTTCTTTGATCTCTTAGATGTGTCACTAAAGTTTTTGTTACAGGGTTTGTAAGTTCATGAATCATTATGCACCTCTATATTATTTTTTATAAGTAATCATACTATACTTTTTATGTTTCAATTATAAGATGCATGTCCAAAGAGCAGGAGATTCTACTCTTTTGAATTATTTTTTAAAAACTTACCCAGTTCTGTTGGAAACGGAAATATCAACGTATTAGTCTTATCATTTGAGATATCACTCATAGTCTGAAGATAACGTAACTGTATTCCCAAGTCATTTTGAGAAAGTTTTTTTGCTGCTTCTAGCAAGTTTTCACTAGCTTCTAATTCACCTTTAGCATTGATGACTTTTGCCCGACGCTCACGCTCTGCCTCCGCCTGTTTAGCAATAGCACGAACCATACTCTCATCAAGATCGATATGCTTAATCTCAACATTTGATATTTTAATTCCCCATGCATCTGTCTGCTTATCAAGTATCTCTTGAATATCAAAGTTAAGCCTTTCTCTCTCAGCCAGCATCTCATCTAGTTCATGTCCACCTAGGACTGAACGAAGAGTAGTTTGAGCAAGCTGGCTTGTTGCATTATGGAAATCTTCAACTTGAATAATTGCCTTTTGGGGATCAATCACACGAAAATAAACTACGGCATTTACATGAACAGATACATTATCGTGTGAAATTACATCCTGAGTCGGAACATCAAGGACAATGGTTCTGAGATCAACTCTCACCATCTGTTGAATAAATGGAATTAGTATGATAAGCCCAGGTCCTTTTACCCCTGTAAAACGTCCAAGTGTAAAAACAACACCACGTTCGTACTCTCGCAAGATACGAATCGCCATTGCAAGAAAAACAATTACAAAAACTACTATATAAATTCCTAAAGCTGGTGTATTAAAATACATTTTTTACTCCTTAATTGGTTTAACTTCTAGTGTAAGTCCTGATAGCTTTACAACCTCAACTTTCTGACCAACACTTAACTTATCTTTACTTTTTGCATTCCATGTCTCACCATGACAATGGACATAGTAAACGTTATCCTCAGCTTCTATTACCTCTGCTATAGCACCCAGCATCTCTTCTGCACCTGAGACTATTTTTGCAGAACGTGAACTTATAAAGAGTCTTATGACTAAGATAAAAAATGCAATACTTACTATGGTAAATGCCAAAATAAGCGGTATAGAAACATTACTACCCAAAGTGCCCGCATCAAAAAGCAGTACAGAACCAAAAGCAAATGCTATTGCTCCTCCAATGCCAAGAACACCAAATCCTAAAATGAAGACCTCTGCAATCATAAAGCTTATACCTAGGAAAATCAACATAAGTCCAGCATAATTAAATGGCAGTATGTTAAGTGAATATAGTGCGATTATTCCAGAGATAGCACCGACAACACCAGGGAATATAGCACCGGGATTCATCAACTCAAAAAAGATACCGTAAATGGCAATAATTAAAAATATATAAGCCATATTTGGGTTTGTAACGACAGAGAGAAAACGTGTTTTAAAATTCGATTCGTAGTCTATTATTGTAGCTTCATACGTGTTGAGTATGACATCTTTGCCCGAAACCTTAACTCGTTTTGCATGGAGTTTACTGAGTAAATCTTTTGTATTGTAAGCCACTAAATCAATAACACCTGCACTCAGTGCATCTTCAGCTGAGAGGCTTTTTGCTTCTTTAACCGTTTCTAAAGCCCAAGAGGCATTACGGTCATTTAACTGTGCAAGACTTTTAATGTAAGCCATTGCATCGTTGATAGCTTTTTTCTCTAAGGTAGAGGTGCCTGTAGTGTTTGAATCTGAGGGCTTTTGCCCCGGCATTATGCTTACAGGAGTAGCAGCCCCAAGATTTGTTCCCGGAGCCATTGCTGCTATGTGAGATGCATATAGAAGATAAGTTCCTGCACTTGCAGCTCGTGCACCTTTTGGATAGACATAAGTGGCTACAGCAATAGGAGAGTTTGTAATCTCTTGAATCATCTCTCTCATTGATGTTGAGAGTCCCCCGGGAGTATCTAGCTCTATAAGTATCATCTGAACATCATAAGAGATGGCAGATGCCATGCCCTCTTTTAAGTAACTGCTGGTTGCAGGTCCAATGGCACCGTTAATTTTGAGTTTCATAACTGTAGAAGTGGTGGCAAAAAGTGGTAAAGTGAATAGAAGCAGTAAAAAAAATAATCGTTTCATCTTATACCCCTCGTATTTTAGTATTAGCGAGTCTACATAACTATTAGTAATAATACCCAAGAAATAACAATAAAGTCAAGATTAAATATTTTAGTAAATTATTATTTGAGTTATTCTACTTCCATACCCCTTCAACAATATATTCACAATGAGGACAAGTTCCCTTTTCATCAAGTTCATTACTCACAAATTGACCTATATTTCCGCTTCTATCAATTACTCTATTTTTACAACTTGGGCAGTATGTAGATTCATAGTCTTCGTTGTCAACGTTACCGACATACAAATACTTCAAGCCTTCTTCCTGCCCTATCTTATAAGCACGAAGAAGTGTAGATTCTGGGGTACGAGGAACATCTAACATCTTATATGTCGGGTGAAATGCTGATAGATGCCAAGGTATAGATGCATCTACACTCGCTATAAATCTAGCAATTCCTCGAATCTCTTCATCAGAGTCATTTTTACCCGGAATAAGAAGCGTAGTTATCTCTATCCAGATGCCTTTTTCATGAGCGTACTTTACAGCTTCAAGAACAGGTTTTAGTCTTGCTCCACATATCTCTTTATAAAACTCATCACTAAAACTTTTGATGTCTATGTTCATTCCATCTATATATGGTGCAAGTAGGTCTATAGCCTTATGTGTCTCATAACCGCTAGTTACATAGATGTTTTTAAGACCCTTTGCATGAGCGAGTTTTGCTGTGTCATAGGTATATTCAAAAAATACTATCGGCTCATTGTAAGTGTAAGCAATAGACTCACATTTGTTTTCAATAGTCATCTCAACTATACGCTCAGGAGAAAGTTCATGTCCCACTATTTTTTGCTCATGCTCTTTTGGATATTGAGAAATATCATGGTTTTGGCAAAATTTACAAGAGAGATTGCATCCAACCGTTCCTATAGAAAAAGCTCTACTCTTTGGCAAAAAATGAAACATAGGTTTTTTCTCTACTGGGTCAACATTTACAGCAGCAGCTAGTCCATAAACCAGTAGTTGCAATTCACCGCCCACTACCTTTCTAACACCACATTTACCATACTCTGCTTCCATAAGTGTACAAGAATGAGCGCATGCAAGACACATAATCTTTGCATTTGATAACTCTTTACTTAACCATGCTTTTTCTGACATATCACACTCCTTAAAAAGTATGTAGTAGCTCTTATTCTTAGTTCTTTATGGGTAAGGGTTTAATAATTCTCTAACCCTCCATATCCTTTTTTATACGCTTACGTGTTTTAAGAATAATATATCCTACACCTAATAAAACCAACAAAGCTAGAACAATTTCAAGAGTGTAGTCTTTCTTTACTTCTTCATATATTTGCACAGCTTTAACTTGTTTATCTGTTTGCACTCCAACTGAATCATCATATTTAGCTTTTAGTATTTTCGTTTCTTTTGGTTTTTCAGTTTTCACTATAGCAGGTGGTGGTATTTCTTGAACTTCTACTTTAGTCACTGCTTGAGTTATTTTCACCTCTTGTTCATTCTCTAAAACATAAGCATCGTCATAGTACGTCTCCAGTGCTTTTAGAGTTCTCAGTAGTTGTACATAACTATTAAATGGAGACAAAGATATAGCGTGATATTTACCTATCTTTTTAAGCTCTACTTCTATAGAGTTTTTGTTTATGAGTTTTGAGAGTTTATCATCACTGAGTATGTAGTTGTTCAGTTTTACTAAATCATTTAAAGCATAGTTCTCTTGTAGGAAACTTCCTACTATTATCTGTTTTTCACTTGAAAAAAGCATCGTTGCTAACATCATTATTAAAAGTATCGATTTCATTTACTTGTCCTTTAAAGTTATTTTACTAAGCTAAAGCTTCTCGTTTATTAAATCTAGTTCTAGACTACCACTTACATAGTTCGCAAAAAATGTAAGTGCTTCAAGATCATTATTATCATAATCACCTCTTCGTTTGTTAAGTAACTGGATAACACCTATGACTTCTCTTTTAGAATCAAATATAGGAACGGTGATTATATTTTTAGTTATATAACCACTTTTTTTATCAATGTTTGGTAAAAATCTAGGGTCATCATAAGGCGAGTTTACAACCTGAGGTTTAGCACTTTGGTAAGTGTCTCCAACTATTCCTGCATCTAAAGATATAACTATACGCCCTATTCCATCGCTAAGTTTCGTCCATAGAATCTTATCTTGGGCATCTACTATAAATATAGAACATCTATCTGCATGCAAAAGTTCTTTTGCTTCATCTGAGATGAGTTCAAGAGAGTTTTCAATCTTGCCTAAAGACATAAGCTTCTTTCCAAACTCTGCTATTTGATTGTACTTTTGAATCAAGATTGATTCTCCTCGTTGTTAGTATCTTCCATTAAACATAGGTCTATCAACTCTAAATATCCGCTTACGTAGTGGGCAAAAAATATCATAAACTTAACATCATCTGTATCAAAGTCTTCTTCTTTGTTAAGCAGTTGAAGAACTCCTATTATCTCTCTTTTTGAGTTAAAGATTGGTGCAGTAACAATGTTTTTGGTCACATAACCGCTTTCTTTATCTATATCTGGTAAAAAATGTGGGTTTGAGTATGGATCATTTTCTATAAGTGGTTTTCTCTCTCTTATAGTATGTCCCACAAGACCTTTCTCCAAAGGAATTATAATCCTCTCAATATCATCAGCAAGAGTAGTCCAGAGTTCACCTTTTTCTAAATCATTTATAAAAATAGAACATCTATGCGCACCAATAACTTCTTTTGCATATTTTGCTATTCGAGGCAAACCCTTAGAGTAAGATGTATCATTTAGTAGGTCTCTTCCAAAATCAGCGAGCTTTTTATAAACATTTTCATATCTCATAATCGTCTCCCGTTATTTTTTTAAAACAATTATAGTGTAAAATACAAAAAAAAAGGAATTTATATGATTCAAGTAACTATTTGGCACAATCCTAGATGTTCAAAATCCCGCGAGGCACTATCAATCTTAGAAGAAATCGGATGCGACAAACTGGTAGTAAAATACCTAGAGACTACTCCGACTAAAGATGAGATTACAACTGCACTTACTATGCTGGGTATGAACCCTAGAGAGTTAATGAGAACTAAAGAAGATATATACTCAGAGCTAAATCTAAAAGAAGAAGATGATTATGACAGACTTGTAGATGCTATGGTTAAAAATCCAAAACTTATTGAGAGACCTGTAATTTTTAAGGAGGGGCAAGCAATCATAGGAAGACCTACTTCTATAATTGCTAATTTTCTAGCTAGCTAGCTAGTTAGTAAGGCTATTACTTAGCTTTTTCAACAAAAGTACAGTCACCACTTGAGTATGGACAAGTTTTTGCTATGCTCATCTCAAAGTGTTCTTCTTCTATACCCTCTTGTTTACGGTCATAGTGGCGCATAGCAGCTCTAAAAGCTGTCAGTACAACGTTTGCACTGTCTTGATGATCTGTTGAGATATGCTCTACCTGTTCACCTTCTGGCTTAGCTGTATCTACCTTTGGCGGTTCGATATTTGCGTAAGCTTCTTGAAGATCTCGTTCTAATCCAAGAACTGTGATAAGTACATTTACAATCTCATCACCTTTTATCATCTCCGTAAGAAGTGAACCGAGAGTAGCTGCATCTTGAGTTGTTGAGTTTGTACCAAACTTCACATCAAGAATATGACTACTGTCTCTTTTAATATACATAATCACATAAGTTTTTGTCGCTTTATCCATACCGATACCGATACCATCTGCATCTTCAAGTTTGCCATAATTCTCTGGCCGCATCATATGTCTACCAATTTCTGCTTCTAACTCTGCTTGTTCTTTATCCTGCATATCTTACCTCTATCTTTTTGGAGCAAGTTTTTCTATGCTCACTCCATTTTCTTTAATAAATTTTGAAATTGTATCTGAGTGAGTATGCTCATACTCTTTTGCGTATACGATTCTTTTTATACCACTTGCTATAAGATTTTTACTACACTCACTGCAGGGTTCTAGTGTTACAAAAATCGAAGCACCTTCTATCGAGATGCCTTTTCTTGCCGCCCAGATGATTGCATTCATCTCTGCGTGTATCTCATAAGTCTTTGACCACTCATGATGCTCAGCAGTATACTCATCGTTCCAGTGATCACAACAGTTTGTAAATCCGGCAGGTGTACCGTTATATCCCGTACTTAGGATTCTTCCATCTTTTACGATAACTGCACCGACCTGCTTAGATACACACTTAGAAGCAGTTGCTAATTCCAAAGCAATATTTATAAAGTTTTCATCACTTAACATTTCTAATCATCTTTATATCTGCATTGTGGCGAAGTCTTGCAAAGTAGTCACCAAGAACCTGCTCTCTTTGCTGCGCAGTAATCATATTTATTATCTGGTTTTTAACACTCTCTAACCCTGTCTCTTTTGCTGACTCAATCTCTTTGATGTAAAAGCTCATATTTCCGCCTTTACCATCTGGAACGACCGCAGTAAAACTGTTTAATGAAGTGCCCTCTAGCAGAGATGCTAACTCGGGAGAGATTTTATCATAAGAAAGCTTCTGCTCATTACTTGTAATCTCAGGAGAGTAAAACATTGGATTGTCTATCTTTTCTTGAAGTCTCTGTTTATTTTTTGATTGGTAGATAATAACTTTAAACCCGCTTGGATGAGCAAAGTCATCTTTATGCACTTTAAAATATGCTTCTATCTCATCATCAGTCGGCTCGGTAACTCCACTATAAGCTATAGAAGAGTAAAGTTTTTGAGAAAGAAGTTTTTCTTTTATCTTCTCTTTTAACTCTTCTGAAGTTAAACCGCTTGAATTTCTAACAGCTTCGTAAAACTCACTTACATTCAGGTTATTTCTAGCCGCTGTTTTTTTGATGTCATCATAGACTTCAGCAATACTAACAGATATCTTTCTATCATCAATTTCTTGTTTTTCAAGAGCTTTTCTGATTAAAACATTTGTAGCGGACTCAGCATCTATTTTTGAAGTCTGCATCTCTTTTTTAATGTCATAAAGAGTTATGGCATTCCCTTT
>JAQIBW010000182.1 GCA_027858865.1 Sulfurimonas sp.
GCATTATAATAAGCTTGTCCATTATTGTTTTTTTGTGCATACTCTTCATAAATTTTTGCAGAAGAATTGTAATCTTTAGAATCATAAAGTTTTTTAGCATCATCTAACTTCTTAAAGTCAAACATATCTGCAACAGATGGTGAAGCATTTAAAATCAACATAAAAATAATAAATACCGAAGCTGGAATATTATGTTTAATTATTCTACCAATAGAACCAAAAGCAATGAGTAAAACGAATATTGCCAGAATTATTGGGTAGTAAAATATGGCTACGTATCTCTGTATTTCCTGACTTTTAAGCTCTTTATGTTCAGAGTTGTTTATGATTTCACCAAGCATAGCTTCAATGTCTTTTGATGATGTTGTATTTTGAATATAAACACCACCTGTCTGTATAGCAAGCCGAGATATAGATTCATTAAGTGTTGATATTATGACCTTATCATTATACTTTATAAGTGAGCCATCTTTCTTTTTAATAGACGTACCGAGTTCTGTACCCATACCTAGAACAAAAACTGTAATACCTTTTTCTTTTGCAAAATCTATTTCAGCTGAAAAATCTGTTTCATCACCACCATCACTTAAAATCAGTAAATATTTTTTATCTGTACTAGTATTAGTTTTTGCTACAGTACCCAACATAGTTAAGATATTTGTACCTTTTTGAGTTATGCTAGATGTATCTAACTTTGAAAGTAAAAAAGAAACGGTCTTTGCATCAAAACTAATTGGAGAAACAAGATAGCTATTTTTTGCAAAAGCTATTACTCCAACTCTATCTTTTTTAGAGCTATTAATCAGTTGGAGAGCTTTTTTCTTAGCTAGTTCAAGTCTATTTGGATATACATCTTCGCACAACATAGAGTCTGAAATATCTAATGCTATGATTATGTCTCCACCAATGGCCTTAACTCTCACAGTTCCATCTTTGAGTACAGGCTCCGCTGATGCCAAAACAATCAATAACCCAGCTAAAAAAAGTAAGCTATTTCTAGCCTTTAGCGTTAGTGAATTAGAATTAACTCTTAGCTTATCTATAATCTCTTTTGAAAAATAGTGTTCGTGTGATTCTTTTCGTATTAATATAAATATATAAAGTAATATAAGTGGAGGAAGCATGAAGTAAAGAAATTCAGGATGTAAAAAAGTCACTAGTTATATCCTCTTTTATTTCTAAAAAATATATATAGGAACAAAGATAAAAATGAAATAAGTAATGGAAAAATATAGTAGTATCTTAAAAAACTAAATGTTTCATTCTCTATCTCTGATTTTTCCAACTCATTTATCTTTGCATAAACTTGACTAAGTTCGTTCGCATTTGAAGCTCCAAAAGATATTCCACCCGTTTCTTTTGCTATTTCACGTAGCATTTTCTGATTATATTCATTGGGCTTTCCAATCCCTACTGGATAAACAATTACATCATGTTTTTTTGCAAAATCTATAGCTGCATCATAAGGAAATTCACTATCAGGTGTGTTGTATCCATCAGTCAATAAAATAGCAATTTTAGTTGTAGCTTTAGATGTTTTAAGTAAGTTTACACCCTGAGCAAGTGACTCAAAAAGAGCTGTAGACTTTCCAGCCATCCCAATGTGTAGATTTGATACTACACCTTTTAAAATATTAGAATCATAAGTTAGTGGTGATGCTATAAATGAGTATGATCCAAAAACTACAATACCCATATTGTCATTTTTTCTACTTAGGATAAAGTTCGATACTATTTCTTTGACAACATCAAAACGAGTTAAATCTCTATTGTTTTCATCAAAAGCTTTTGCTTTCATAGATTCTGATGCATCAAGTTTCTGAGCTATTTCGTATCCTTTTTTTGGTTCTAGCTCATAAGGTTCATCTTTTACTGGTGACATAAGTGATAGAATAAGCATTGTAATGCTAAGCCATTTTAAAAACAGAAGTAGCTTAGAAGAGGCAGTGGAGACTTGCATAAACTGTGAAACATGAGCAAAGTATATAGATGGTAGTTTAATTTTACAAACAATGGCACAAAGAATAAAAAATAAGATAACCAAAGCTACAATTGGGTATTCAAAATAAAGTCCATCAAACATCTACTATACCTCTTATATAATTTGATATAATACAAAAGTTAAACTTTGCATAGCTTAAATGGAGAAAGACATATAAAATGATAAGAAAACTTATACATATAACACTAATTACCACTACACTTTTCTCTTCTGAAATAGGCTTGCATAATTCATCAAATATAGCCTTAGTAAGAGATAATTCAAAAGACTTAGTAATAGATAAGACAACAGGTTTGATGTGGCAAGACAATATTGATACTAAAACTATAAGAAAAAATCGTAAAGATGCAAAACAGTATTGTCGCAGTTTAGTTTTTGCTGGATATGATGACTGGTACTTACCTAGGGTAAAGGAACTAAGGTCTATAGTAGATGAAAGAAAATATGACCCAGCTATAAGA
>JAQIBW010000243.1 GCA_027858865.1 Sulfurimonas sp.
AAATGAAGATGCTAAAGCGCCATCAATGGGAGAAAAAAAATTCCCAATAACAGACCCACTTAAAAAAGAGTTAGAGAGTAGCTCACTAATATCCATCTATAGCGAGATTGATACAAATAAAGAAACTCTATTTTTTGATAAGATTGAGAAGATAAAAGATTTGTTGCATCAAATAAAGAGTAAGTATGACACTAAACTTGATGAGTTAAATAAAATAGACTTCGACACCATCATCACTAAAACACTAGAGATAATTCCACATGCCAAAACTAATTTCAAATACATAATGGTAGATGAGTTTCAAGATACAAATGCTACTCAGTTTGAGATAGTGAAAAACTCTTGTAATGCTGATACTAACCTTTTTGTAGTTGGAGATTCTAAACAATCTATATACTCTTTTCAAGGTGCAGAGATAGAAGTATTTAATGATGCTACTCATGATACTAATACATTTTCATCTATTGAACCTATGGATAAGAATCATAGAAGTGATGGCGTTGTCCTCAACACAGTAAATCAAATCTTTGACAAACTCCTCAAAAAAGATGAAAACCTAAAGCTTATAAGTCCAAATTATGAAGCAGAAGCTCAAGACTTGTTTGTGTTTAACAAAAATAGAGAAGATAAAGGAAGTTTCAAATACCTCATAACATCGCAAGAGTATCAAACTAAAGAAGAAAAAGAAATTGAAGAACCAGTTGATGAACTAGATACTATCACACAGTTTGTAAGTGAAATATATCATAGTAAAAATAGTGACTACAAGCATATATCAGAGTTAATTGATAACAAAGAAAAAGCGATAGCCATTATATTTGACAGTAGTACTAAAATGTTGGAGTTAAAACAAAAGCTAAGAGCTAAAGGTATTACTGCTAAAGTAAGTGCCAGTGATAATTTTTACTACACCAAAGAAGTTAATGATATATTTAATGTTTTAAAAGCAATTGATATATTATCTCGAGAACCTAAAGAGCTAAGTGACTCTAAAAAGTACTATATAGTTGGTGCAATGCGTTCAAATATTTTAAGATGTGATGACAATAGTATTAAAGAGTATTTAAACGCTAATAGAGTGAGTGATAAGCTCACACATTATGTAGAGATACTTAAGACTATGACACTATCTCAAGCAGTTAAATATATCTATGATGATTCAAATATAATGGGTGTATATGCTCACTATGATGATATAGAACAAAGAGTAGCTAATCTTTATAAATTTCTAACACTCTGTAAAGACTATGAAGACTCTAGTGAATCTAATCTCTATAAATTTTTAGCATTGATTGAAAATGCAATATATTTTAGCGAAGCTAAAGAGCCTGAAGCATTTTTTAAATCTGATAATACTAAATCAGTAGAGATATGTTCGATACACTCTACTAAAGGTCTAGCTTACCCTCTTGTGTTGCTTGGGAATAGTGATAAAGGTTTATACTCTCAAATAACAAGTGATGCACTAAAACACAATAACTTCACTTTAAATGGTGAAAAAAAAGAGATAGTTGGATTTAAAATCAATGGTTACGAGCCACTTAGTATGAGAGTATTAAAAGAGATAGACAAACTCAAGCATCTTGCAGAAAAGAAGAGACTGTTATATGTAGCACTTACAAGAGCCGAACATGATGTAGTGATTTCAGCAAATCTAAAACAGACGGCTAAAGGACTCATATCTCTTCGAGAAGATAGTTATCTTCATATGATATGTCAAGCATTGGAAATTGATAAAGATGAGCTTTATAGACAGAATAAGAGCTACTGTATAACACTGGACGATAATAGCTGTAAAGAATCAATTAAAGAGCAAGTAAAATATATTCAACACTCCCTAAAACCAATAACTTTTCAGACAGATACTCTAGTGAGTGCTACCTCTGATAGTGAAACTAAAAGTGATGATAATACTGCCGCAAACTTGGGTACCACTACTCATAAAGTCATTGAACTCTATTGGAATAGTTTTAGTGAAAATCAAGATGCAATACTTGATAAGATGATGATATTTGAAACTTCACAGAGAGAAGATATAGTTGCGAATATGGATAGTTTCTACAGCAGTGATATATATGAGTTACTTAAAAATGGAGTAGAACATCATTTTGAGTTAGAATTTAATGTTAATGGTAAAACCGGTTTTATTGATTTCATCTATTTTGATGAACAAAATAACGGATGGGTTATTATTGATTTTAAAACTGGTCGTAAGAATGAAGATAAAAATAGTAAGTATCAAGAGCAGTTAGATTTTTATCAAGATGTTATGAATAACTTGGAATACAAAATCGTAGATGCTAGACTTTTATGGCTAAATAAATTGTAACCAGACATAAGGCAGTCGAATACCCTTAGTATAATTACACTGATTAAATAATACTACAGAAGGAATTAAAGTGAAAGCAAATTTTGATAACTATGATAAAGGTGAATTTTTAGGCGTTGGCGAAGATATGGCACACCATAAGTATGATGCTTATAAAGTAGATGATGAGATTCATATAGTATATGAAAGTGGTTATGCAGCAACTGTTAAAATCCAAGATGTAAAAAATGACATGGATAAATATTTATGGACTCCTTATGTTGAATGGGTTTATAAATAAAATAATTTACTAAGGAAATTGAAAAAGGCATATAACATTCAAGATAAACTTGTTGTAGCAGTAAGCTCAAGAG
>JAQIBW010000287.1 GCA_027858865.1 Sulfurimonas sp.
GAACCTACTTTGGCGATACTAAATAATACCATTTCAAACGCAGTTCAAGAATTTAGAATAGGCAGTTATTCATTTGAATGTATAGCTTATGGTGTTTTGACACTTGAAAAAATGTACATTAGTTCTAAATCTGGATCAATATGCCAAAAGAGTATAGACAAGTTATATAGAAAAAATCCCAAGTTAAAAGATTTTGCATATAGGCTTTTAAAAGAGGAACAAACATATCATGTAGAAATAAAAGAGTCAGAGTGTGTTTTGTATGCAAAAGGGCAAATTACTCTTTCAGAGCTTCTTCTTGTAGAAGGACTAGCAATAAAAAAACCGATGTTTAAAGATGAAGAGTTTGAAATATATTTTACCTTAGCGCAGAGAAAGGCTAAGATAGAAAATAGAGGTTTATGGACAGAACAGATTTTTAATAATTGTCTAGAAGAATTATATAAATAGTTTAGTGATTGTTGTTGGTCATATAGACCCAGAACTCTTTGTGTGTATAGCCTTTGTCTAGGAAATATAACTGAAGAATGGTTACTCTATACAAAGTGATAAGCATTTTTGCAAAAGGGATAAAAAGACTCAAACTTACTAAAAGAGATTGTTCTTTATCTCCTTTAGACTCTATCATCTCTTGCATACCTATGTTTTTACTGAGATATATTCCAAAAAGTATGGAAAATAAGAAGTTCAATGTAAGTCCAAAAATTATATATGCCACAAAGTCTTGTTCATGCATTCCAGCTATCATCGCTATCCTTACTATTAGATTTTAGTTAATGTAGTATTTTATCAAAATTATTCTTTTTTACTCATAAGCTTTTATTCTGTTTTTTGTATAAAACGTTCCAAAAGGGATAAGCGAAGCTACAAAAAAGATGATATTCTCACTAAACGACCATTTACTATCTTTCCATGCTATTACCAATAATAGACAAAAAAGTATAAAAAGAATACCATGAATCATACCTGCAATTTTTACCGCCATCGGATAACCAAATTCATATTTCATTGGCATCGCAATAAAAAGTAGAATAAGATAAGAATAGCCCTCTATCGAGTTAATTTGTCCGAATTTTTTTACACTGTTTTTCATTATTATTATCTTTTTGTAGAATTTATGACAGAAGTATATAATCAAAAAGTAACAATTGAACAACTTTAAAAAATTATAAAACAATTGAAAACTTCGTTTAAACATCTTTACACTATACTTTTTGCAAAATTGTAACAAAGGTAAATATATGGAAACTAACCTAGTATTAGAAGGTTTTAAGTTTATGGGATTAGGAATGGCAACTGTTCTTCTGTTTTTAGTTGTTATGATATTATGCATGAACATCATGTCATATATTGTACATAAATTTTTCCCTGAACCACAGCCAAATTTAGACCCAGCAGTGAGTACACAAAAAGATAATAAGAAAATAATAGCAGCAATTACAGCTGCAATATCTCATCATAGACAAGGTTAAGGATAATAATGGCTAAAAAATTTATAGATGTAATGGATACAACTTTTAGAGACGGTTTTCAGTCAGTTTTTGGTGGTCGTGTACTAATGGATGATTTTTTTCCAGCAGTAGCGGCAGCTAAAAAGGCAGGAATTAATCACTTTGAATTTGGTGGTGGAGCAAGATTTCAATCTCTGTATTTTTACCTAAGAGAAGATGCATTTGAGATGATGGATAAGTTCCGTGAAATCGTTGGACCAGACGCAAATCTTCAAACTCTTGCTCGCGGTGTTAACACAGTAATGCTTGACACAGGTAGTAAAGAGTTAATCGACCTTCATGCAAAAATGTTTAAAAAGCATGGTACAACTACAATTAGAAATTTTGATGCTCTTAATGACGTTGAAAACTTAAAATACTCAGGTGAAAGAATTGTTCATCATGGACTTAAGCATGAAATAGTTGTTACTATGATGGATTTACCTCCAGGATGTCACGGTGCTCATACAACTGAATTTTATGAGAAAACCCTTCGTGAAATTTTAGACAGTGGCATTCCTTATAATAGTATCTGTTTTAAAGATGCTTCTGGTACTTCAAATCCTCAAAAAGTTTTTGATACTATTAAAATGGCTCGTGGATTAGTCCCTGAGGGAACACACTTACGTCTTCATACTCATGAGACTGCCGGTGTTTCTGTTTCTGCTTATATGGCAGCTTTAGAAGCTGGTGTTGATGGTATAGACATGGCTGCTGCTCCAGTCTCAGGTGGTACAAGTCAACCGGATATTTTAACTATGCTTCATGCAACAAAAGGTATGGATTATGACCTTGGTGGATTAGAAATCGGTAAGATTCTTACATATGAAAAAGAGTTACAGAATTGTTTATCTGATTATTTTATGCCTCCTGAAGCGACAATGGTTTCCCCAATTATTCCATTTTCACCAATGCCAGGCGGTGCATTGACTGCAAATACACAAATGATGCGTGACAATGATATTTTAGATAAATTTCCAGAAGTTATAGCGGCTATGCAAGAGGTTGTAGAAAAAGGTGGCTATGGTACATCTGTAACTCCTGTTTCTCAGTTCTATTTCCAACAAGCACTTAACAATGTAATCCAAGCTCCTTGGAAAGCTATTGCACCAGGTTATGGAAAAATGGTTCTTGGTTATTTTGGTAAAACTCCGGTTGCTCCAGACCCAGAAATTGTTAAAATCGCTTCAGAAAAATTAGGCTTAGAACCAACCACTCAAAAAGTTCTTGATTTAACTGAAGCAGATGAGAGTAAATCTTTAGAGACTTGGATTAAAAAGCTTAAAGAAGAAGACATAGAAATAACAGAAGAAAATATATTTATTGCAGCCGCTTGTCAAGAAAAAGGTATACAGTTTCTAAAAGGCGAGGGCGAGTTAAATGTTCGAAAAATATCAGAGATGAAAAAAGATTGTGAAGGAAGTTCAAATATGGGTAATGGAAATTATACAGTAGTAGTAGTTGGTCAGAAGTTTAGTGTTCAAGTTGCAGAAGGTGATGCAAATATTCAAGTTACAGCAGTAGATGGAGAGAGTGTAGCTCCAGAAGCACCTGCAGCAAAAGCTTCTGGTAATGAAGTTTCAATTAAAGCACTACTCCCAGGTAATGTTTGGAAAATTGTTGCTAATCCTGGTCAAAGCGTAAACGAAGGTGATGTGATAATGATTCTAGAATCTATGAAAATGGAAATAGATGTTGTTGCACCTCGTGGTGGCGTTATTAAGTCTATCAATGTTGCAACAAACGACAAGGTAGTAGAAGGTCAAGTCGTAGCAGTATTAGGATAAGTAGATGAAATTTTTTCTTATAAAATTACTTGCACTGATGCTTTTTAGCTTTAGTGCATTGCATGCTAGTGCTCCCGCCACAACTGAAGCTCTTTCAGCACATCAAGAGGAGACTTATAAAACTAAACCATTTTCAGAAATGGTTGGTGGTTTTTTAAAGTCAACAGGTATTAATGCGCTTATGAATCCTGATCCAAATGAAAAAAATTCTTTTGGTGAAGATATGAGTGATTTTCATAAATCATGGGGTCGTGTACTTATGATTTTGCTTACATTTTTCCTATTTTGGTTAGCAATTAGAAAAGGCTTTGAGCCACTTTTACTTCTACCAATTGCATTTGGTGGACTTTTAGCCAACATTCCAGTTGCTGGAATAGCAGGAGAACACGGTTTCTTAGGTGTTATTTACGGTATGGGTCTTTCAAATGAGATGTTTCCTATTATCATCTTTATGGGCGTTGGAGCTATGACTGACTTCGGCCCACTGCTTTCAAACCCTAAAACAGCACTTCTTGGTGGAGCTGCACAGTTTGGAATTTTTGGAACACTTGTTGGAGCAGTTGCATTATCTCAACTAGGTTTTGTTGATTTTACTCTTCAACAAGCAAGTGCGATTTCTATTATTGGTGGAGCTGATGGTCCGACGTCTATATTTATTGCGACGAAACTTGCCCCTGAACTTCTTGGAGCAATTGCAGTTGCATCGTATAGTTATATGGCGATGGTTCCTATTATTCAACCTCCGATTATGAAAGCATTAACAACGGATGCAGAGAGAAGAATTAAGATGACCACTCTTCGTCATGTGTCTCGTTTAGAGAAGTTGGTTTTCCCTGTAATGGTTCTAACTCTCGCAATTTTAGTTTTACCAGAGTCTACACCACTAATCGGTGCATTTATGTTTGGTAACTTCTTAAAAGAGTCAGGTGTTGTTGAGCGTTTAAATGACACTCTTCAAAATTCACTTATAAATACAGTAACTATATTTTTAGGTCTTGGTGTTGGTTCTAAACTAGCAGCAGATCAGTTCTTAGTTCCTGATACTATGTTTATTATGGCTCTTGGTATTATTGCCTTCTCTGTAGGTACTGCAGCAGGTGTCCTTATGGCTAAACTTATGAATATGTTCCCCGGACATAAGGTTAATCCATTAATCGGTTCAGCTGGTGTGTCAGCGGTTCCTATGGCAGCTCGTGTATCAAATAAAGTTGGTATGGAATATGACAGTACTAACATGCTTCTTATGCATGCAATGGGACCAAATGTTGCAGGTGTTATCGGTTCAGCAGTTGCTGCTGGTGTACTTATTTCACTTTTTCAATAACTAAATATATAGTTATTGCTATTCAACTTTTTTGGATGAATAGCACAACTCTGTCGATGGTGTAGAGAAGTAAAATCCTTGATATTCATCTATTCCCAACTCTTTTAATGCAAGAAAGATCTCTTGTGTACTAACAAACTCTGCAATTACCTTTTTCTCTAAACTTTCTCAGTACGTTCAAAAATAACTCCATAAACTCTATAAATTGTGTAATTATCCTCTACATATAGTATCTTTAAATCATTACATAAAAGTACACATGCTTAAATTTTCTTAAGCATATTGACTCTCCCTTGTATTCAATGGAAGAGCAATAATAAACCTTGCTCCATACCCACTGTTTTTTACTCTTAAACTACCTTTACAGTGATCTTCTATAATTGTTTTAGACATATATAGGCCAAGACCCGTTCCATCTTTTGCTATTTTAGTGCTAAAGTAAGGCTCAAATATACTTGTTAATATATCTTCTGGTACACCACCTGCATTATCTTCCAATACTAAGTAGGCATTTTCTTCATCCTTATGTCCACTGATACATATAGACGCATCTTTGATCTCTTTTTCTTCTATAATATCTTCTGCATTTTTTAGTATATTTAATATTACCTGTTTTACCTCGTTTATATATGTATATATAGTGATATTTTCATTGAGTTGTAATTTTATTTCTATATTTTTTGTCTGAAGTGTTGGTCCCATTATTCCAATACTACTGTCAACTAACTCTTTGATAGTTACCTTTTGTATGCTTTTTTCTTCTTTGAAAAAACCTCTAAAATCATCTATAGTAGAAGATAGATGCTGAGATAGATCATTAATAGATTCTAACCTCTCTTGAAAAAACTCCGCTTTATATTGATCCATTATAATATCTAGTGTTAAAGTTCCTGATATGGCAGATATAGATGCCAATGGTTGACGCCACTGGTGAGCTATCATACTAATCATTTCTCCCATTTGAGCCAAACGAGACTGCTGTAACATATGGGATGATTGCTCTTGATTCTTTTTAACTTCTTCCTTTACACGTTCTTCTAGAAACAGATTAAGAGATGCTAAATCATTTTCTAGCTTTTTCATAGTTGTTATGTCGTGCCAAACAATATGTGTCACCTCTTCACCATTAATAATGAAGTGGGTACGTATAACATCAACAAATATATGTTTTGAGTCTAATGTAACACACTCCCAATCAAAGCGTGTTATATCTTCATTGAGAATAATGCCTATTTTTTCAGAGGACAATTGACCATCTGGCTGAAATTTTGGAGAAAATTCCATAGGTGTTTTATTAATAATATCACTTTTGCTTTTTAATTTTAAAAGATCTAGAGCAGCATCATTACAATCTGTAAATATATCATTTTTCATTAGCAAAGTTGCATTTGAAGATTGGTAAAAAAGTGTTTCATGGACTTCTTTTTGTTCAGCAACTAAATCAATGTTTTCTTTATATGAAAGAGTTAAATAAAGACGGCTATAAAACTCTCCATTACTAAATGGCTTGTTAAGGTAGTCATTTGCTCCATGTTTTATACAGTCAACTATGGTTGATTGTGCATTAACTGAAGATATAACAATGATTGGAATATCTTTTATCTCATCGTTGTTTCTAATACTTTTAATTAGCTCCAAACCATTCATATCTGGCATCTCATAGTCTGTTATTATCAGATTAACTAGAGTGTTTTTTTCTAGTACCTCTAATGCATTTTTTCCATCTTTAGCTTCTAAAACATTGAATTTATGTCTATGTAGCAAATTTGACATCATTGATCGAAATAGGGCAGAGTCATCAACAATCAGTATTGTTTCATCTTGATTGATCTCAAGCCTTTTTACAAGCTTAATAGTTTCATCAGCATTTGATACAGATAATTTGTCAATGTAGTCTACGACATCTTCATTTAGAATCTTTTTTCTTATTTTAGGATCTTCTTCTCCACTGAGTAAAATAACTGAAATCTTTTTTCTTATTACATATTGAACTACAGATTCCGGATTATAATCATTGTCTAAAGATATTAAAGCAAGGTCTATGTTTGTGTCATCTTTTAGAAGATTTTTTAACTCTTTAAACGAACTAACACCAATCACTTCATACCCAAGAGGGGCTATCAAGTTTTTATAATAGAGTTGAATCGTTTTACTCTCTTCAACTATTACAGCTAACTTTTTGTGATTCATATTATCTTTCCTGAGGCTGTTTATTTGCAAAACTTGTTAACAAGTCTATGAGTGTTGACAAGTTTAAAGGTTTTTGCAGGAAACTTGTTACCCCAACGTTATTTGCAGAGTCTTTAAAGCTACCCTCATTATGCGCAGATAGTAAAATGATCGGAACATATTTGTTAATAGTTCTAATCCTTCTACTCATCTCTATTCCATCCATATTAGGCATATTAATATCTGACATTATCATAGAGATTTTTTTTACTTTAAAAAGTTCAAATGCCTCTTGACCATTTTCACAAACATTTATATTCTTAAAGAATCTACTTAACAACTCCATAGTAAATTGTCTTGTATCTTCATTATCTTCAACGTAAAGAAGTTCTATAC
>JAQIBW010000226.1 GCA_027858865.1 Sulfurimonas sp.
TTATTTTTATCATAATAATTTTTTAGTTCTTTATTTGATACTTTTACCTTAGCAAGTTGTTGCTTTTGCCAAACTTGGATAGCTAATTCTTTTTTAACTCTTTGTTGAACTTTTTCATATTCAGTATTGAACTCTTTAGTTTTTAATACGCCAGTTTTTTTAGCATCTCCATAAACTAACTCTTTAGCAATTAATTGCTCTAGAACTTGTTTTCTAAATTCTGCTTGCTTTTCAGCCGGAACTTGATTGAATCTACCCTGCGTTGCATTCATAAGAGCAGTATCAACATCTTGTTGAGTAATTTGTGTGCCATTTACTGTAATTAGAGTTGTAGCACTTACTAGTGTACTCGTCAATAGAAGTGTAGCAACGATTTTAGTCATTTTCATCATATATATTCCTTTTAGTTCAAAAATTTTAGTGGCTTTATACTAACCATTATTAAACAGAAGCCATTTTAAGGTATTTATCCAATATATTCTCAAGTTTTTCTCGCGTTAAAGGCTTGGACATATAATCATCAAGCCCTTCTCTCAGAAGCATCTCTTTATCACCTTGCATAGCCATTGCGGTTAAAGCTACAATTGGTGTTTTACCATTTAAGTCGATCTGTTCTTTTATCTCTATAGTAGCTATTATTCCATTTTTTTCAGGCATATCAATATCCATAAAAACAATGTCATACCTGTTTTTTTCACACAATCTTACCGCGTCATATCCGTTTAAAGCAGTAGAAACAATAATTTTGTACTCTTGAAGAAGTATCTGTATAAGTCTTTGATTGATAAGATTATCCTCAACAACCAATGCAGACAGATGTTCCTTCAGTCTATGTTTTTCCTCTTGTTTAATTTCTAAATCTTTGTTGTAGATTTCATTTAGCTGTTTTGCAACTAAACTAGGAAGAAGTGGTTTTCTAAATACAGAATCAACTATATGAGTAAGTTTTGTTTGAAGTTTTTCACTCTCTCCAAGCAGAAGGATTACAGGTACTTTTTTAGAGTAAGTGCCAAGCTTTAGCATCCAAGATGAATCTTTTTGATTTGCTATTACAAAGAGTGTCTCAACTCCATTGTAAACATTTTTATCTAAGGTATTTGATTTAACAACATCGATTGCAAAAGATCGCAGATAAATTGTTAAGAAATTTGCTTCATCAACTCTGGACGGGTCAAGCAGTAAGACTTTAACTCTCTTTTTAGGCATCATTTTAAATGACTGCCCTTTAGAAGCTTTAAAATTCAGTGTAAAGTTAAAGTAACTACCATAACCTTCTTCGCTTTGTATCTTTAACTGAGAACCCAGTAGACTTACCAGACCATGAGAAAGGCTAAGTCCAACTCCGAGTCTTTCATCTGCTTGGCTACCTGCAACAAACGGCTCAGTAATCATGGCAATTTGCTCGTTTGCTATGCCTTTACCATTGTCCTTAACACTAAAGCTTATACTACAGTCTCCATTTATCTGTTTTTTCAGTAGTTTAACTTCAATAACTATTCTTCCACCTCTTGTAGTGAACTTTATAGCATTTTGAATAAGGGAGTTCATCACCTGCTTGATTTTTCTAAAATCAGCATTTATCTCACTTGGAAGTTTAGGGTCAATAAATGAAAAAACATTTACACCTTTATCTCTTGCAAGGATACTGTAGTTGTAAGAGATTTTTTCCATCTCCTGAGATATAGAAAAAACAGATGGGCTTAGTTTGAGTCTTCCACCTTGCATCTGAGAAAAATCTAGAAGAGTCTCTATGTTTGACATCAAATTTTTTGATGAACGATTAATCATATGAAGGTATTCACTTTGATTATTGTTTAAATCTGTCTGTTGAAGTAGTTCTATAAAGCCTATTATCCCATTCATTGGTGTTCTAAACTCATGCCCAATATTTGACAAAAACTTTGACTTTAATTTCTCAACTTCTTTTATTTTCAACTCTGCTTTATGAAGTTTAGTAATATCTTCTAACTCTAAAATATAAAAACCATTCATACTAGTTACAGAATGGCACTTAGCATTTATTGTGAGCATCTCATCATTGTAGGTTGAGACTGTAATGTGATAACCGTCATGTTTATATTTTTTTATGTAATCAAGCCAGCTTCTGTCATCTTCTGTAAATATCTCTTCACTTTCATTTAAAAAAAGTTCTCTAACACTTTCATATTTATGACGAAATTCTTCTATGTTTTTAAAACCAAAAGTTTTAAAAAAAA
>JAQIBW010000120.1 GCA_027858865.1 Sulfurimonas sp.
CCAAAGAGAAAAACTATGATCGCCTCTACTTATGTCAGATGCAAGAACCTTTAGAAGTAAAACAACTTCTTCTTTATCATTTGTTGCCCACTTAGAGGCCGCTTCTCTTAGACTAAGGAGTGTAGAGCGGTTATTGAGAAGTAAGTTTCTACTTAATGGAGAAAAAACATAACCACCATATATGTAGTACTTAGGCATAACATCATAAATGACAGTATCTACCAGTAGATTGACATTCGCTATATTGATAAGTTATATAAAGAGTTCTTTTTTCTTTCCATCTCTTAGTACACGAAGAGATATAGTTTCACCAAGTTGTTTTTTATCTATATAGTATTTATAAGATGTAAACTGATGATGTCTAAACTCTACTGTTCCATCGTTCTCTATCTTGTTATTATCTACACTAAGAAGTACATCACCTGGTTTGATTTTATCATGAGCCGGTGATTTCTCAGCTACATCTATAATCAAAACACCCGTTATATCTTTGTCCATTTTATTTACACTTCTAAGTGCCTCATTTTCCAACTTTTGACTACCTACTCCAAGGTGAGGAAAACCATCATACTTTTTATCTTTTATATCATCTAAAAAGTGTTTTACTATTTCTGCTGGAACTAAGTAACCAAGATTTTGAGACTGTGATATCTGCTGCATCACTACACCGACTATTTTTCCATTGCTAATAGCAGGTCCTCCACTACTTCCAGGATTTACCGCTGCATCTATCTGAATAGAGAGAAATATCTCTTTAGAATGTGCGTACATATTATGCTCTATTCGCGAGACTATACCCGTACTAGCACTCAGACTGTCTCCTCCCATAGGAAACCCATAAACCGTAACCTCTTGTCGTATAGTCGGTAGTTCTCCAAATGTTAAACTTTTAGCACCTTTAAAAAATGATTTATCTTTAACAGTGAGTATCGCTAAATCTGCTTGATGAGAGATATATTCGACTTTTGCTTCATAACGTTTAGACGAACCATACCGTTTTACTTCTATAAAAGTTTGATTTGCAACTACATGAGCATTGGTAAGTATGCGTTTTCCATTTCCGTTTATTATACTCCCAGAGCCATGAGATCTCTTTATATTAGAGTTCCATGGGGTCGTATAGTTTGGAGTTTTAGACACGGCGTATATCTTTACTATGGATTCTTCGATTTTAGTATTTGCTTGTATGTTGATGCTTAAGAGGATTATCGTAAGTATATAGATTAGTTTTTTCATTCTTCACCTTTTTTAGTCGTTATTAGATTTTATCTTTATTTTCTTAACTACTTATTTTTGGGTATAAAATAAAGAACACTCTCAAATATCCCTTGCATATAGTGTCGTAGGTAAACCTTGTACCCACTTTCAATAGCCAAGACCTTTTGAGGTATCTTATACCAGTCTTCTGCCTTATGGTAGATGCAGATAGCAAGAACTGGTTTATACTTCTTTATGGTCTCATAAGCGCCATCTATTGCATCTTGTTCTGCACCTTCTATATCTAACTTTATAAAATCAACCCTACCCTTTACTATGTTATCAACACTATTTACGTTTGTTGCTTGGTAGTGATGGTCACAATTGTTTTGATTTTCTTCTCTATCTGTAGAATGTACTTCTTTTGTAGCACCGAGTCCACAGTTTATAAACTCTATATTTTTTCTATCTCCAAAATCTCTTTTAGCTATATTTATATGCAACTCATTTGGCTCAACTGCATAAATCTTTTTGTAATCGGGAAAGTTTTTTATGATGCTTGGAATAGTATCTCCAACATATGCACCGCCATCTACAAAATGTATGTTTTTTATATCAGGAACTATTGTCTTGTCAAAATACTGTCCGTCATGGTCATTTGTAAAGCCCTGCATAAAGTCAAAGTCAAATGAGATTTTAAAATTAAGTACTTTTGTAAAAACTTCTTTAGACTCTTCATCATCAAGCAAGTCAAAAAGATAAGCATATTCATCACAATGATTTTTAAAGTCCTCTTCAAAATCAATCAAAAATGGTGGAGCAACTAAGTCGAGTTTTGAGTATCTGTAAAAAGAGAGATAGTTAAAGTTGGTAAAGCCTTTAGCATCTAGAGTGTTTTTCACCTCTAATGGACTTCCAGTTGAAACAGAAAGTATTATGGAGTCTTTTGGAACTTCATCGATGCTAAGAACTGATTTTTTACGAGAGCGTTGAACTCTTGAAAAATCATCTATGATGCCATCTACTTCTATATGCTTTAGAACTGACTTTGTAAGTTTATTTATTCCGAGGATGTATTTTTTTGTAGAAGTCTGTGGAGATAGGAAAAGCTCAGTGAGCCTCCTATCTTTTTCATTGACGTAGTTAAAGTCTACTAAATTAAACACTAACTTCTTTGATGTCCGCGATATTTAGAATGCTTTTATACACAGATGCTACTAAAGACTTTCTATTGTTTTTTACAGCCTCATCTTCGGCATTTACCATTACATCTTCAAAGAACTTATCAAGTTCAGGTTTAAGACCTAAAAGTGCATCCAGTTCTTCTTCGTAAGAGTTGTATGTTTTTACTGCGACACTTTTATATGCTTCAAAAAGAGCTTCTTCTGCTTTATCTTCAAACAGCTTTGCATCTACACTCATATCCTGAGAAAGATCAATATCTTTAGTGATGTTTGCAACACGTTTAAATGTAGAAAAAGATTCACTAAAACCTTCTGCATTTACTATAGCATCTAAAGCTGCTATCTTTTTACCCATAGCAACTATCTCTCTCTCACCAGATGCTAAAACAGCTTCAACAACAGAAGGATTAACTTTGTAGTACTGTTTAACACGCTCTAGGAAAAAGCTCTCTAACTTTTGCATATCTATCTCTGCATATCCAGATGCTAACTCTTTCATAGTTTCTACTATGTCAAACGCCATGTTGTACTCTGAAGTGATTCTGATAAGACCATTTACAGCGCGACGAAGAGCAAATGGGTCACGTGAGCCTGTCGGTACTTGATTTACACTAAACAGGGCCAAAAGAGTATCTAGTTTTATACTCATAGCAACTATTGCGCTCATCTGCGTTGATGGCAAGTCACTCTCTTCACCATCTGGAAGATATTGTTCTCTTATAGCTGTTGCAACGGCATCTGTTTCTCCCTGCTCTAGTGCATAGTAAGCACCCATAAGACCTTGAAGTTCTGTAAACTCATAAACCATCTCACTAGTTAGGTCAGCTTTAGCCAAGTTAACAGCTCTGTCTAAGTCCTCTTTTTTAGCATCTGGCTTGTAAAGGTCAAAAAGTGTGTTAGCTATTTTTGCTTCTCGTACTATTTTGTCTTGTACACTTCCTAGACCTTTAAAGAAAGCTACTTTTTCAAGAGCCTCTGTACTTAGTCCATTTTTAAGGTCATTGTCATAGAAGAAAAGTCCATCAGCTAAACGAGGACGAAGAACTCTCTCATTACCTTCAACAACTTTAGAAAAATCATCTGTAAATGCATTTGTTACAACACAAAATTTATTGATAAGTTTTCCATCTTTAAACACAGGGAAATATCTCTGATGCTCTTTCATAGAAGTGATGATTACCTCAGGAGGAAGTCTTAAAAACTCTTCATCAAAAGAACCAAGAAGTGCAGTCGGGTGTTCAGTAATAGCTACAACTTCAGCAAGTAAATCAGCATCTACTTCGATGTTAACACCACTCTCTTTTTCTAAAGATGCAAAGTCGGCAAGTATATCTTCTTTTCTTTGTTCTTGAAAAAGGGTAACTCCACCGTTTTTTAAAGTATCGAAATACTCTTTTGCACCAGAGATGCTAACAGAGTCAAAGTTAGAGATGCGGTGAACGAATGTCTCTTTTTTAGACTTCACACCAAAAAGCTCTACATCTACAAGCGTGTCGCCTAAAAGTACATTTACCCAGCGAATAGGTCTGATAAAACTCTCAGATGCACTTCCCCATCTCATAGACTTACCAAAATCCAGTGAGTTAATCCAAGTATTGATGATGCCAGATAAAAGCTCAGTTGACTCCTTACCTTTTACATCTTTTTTGTAGTAAAGAACTTCTTTACCACCTTTAGTAGCAGTAGAAATCTCATCCAGTGAGACTCCACATTTTTTAGCAAAGCCATTTGCAGCAGGAGTAGGCTCTCCATCTTTGTAAGCAACTGCTATAGGAGCACCAAAGAACTCTTCTACACTATCAGCTTGATGAGTTTTAAACTCTCTATGCCAAATAACCAGACGACGAGGAGTATAGTAAAATTCAAATTCACCTAAGAGTGAGTTTTTCTCTAAAATATCAACATATTTTTTCTCAATATTTCTTAACTCTTTTAAAAGCGGAACAGCCGGTAATTCTTCTACACCTATCTCGATCAATAATGGTTTTAACATATTTGCACTCTTTAATTAAATTATCGCGATTTTATCTACTTTTTGATTAAGGCCCGAAACCCTAGATCACTCCATCTGTATTAAAATTCTTAAATGATTATAAGGCAGAAGCCACATTTTTTTGCGTGGGTG
>JAQIBW010000228.1 GCA_027858865.1 Sulfurimonas sp.
ATAAGAAACCCTACTGATGCACAGAGAAAAGAGAAAAAAAAGTTATCTTCAATGCTTATAGAGTTAAAAGATACTTACTACTCAACCTTTGAGGAGATATTTAAAGAGGATAAAAAATACTTTTTAGAATCTCTAATGCTCTCACTAAACTCAAAAACATACTACTTTGATAGACTCTTATGGAAAGAAGCAGCATCTTCTATAGTTATTACAAAACACTTTCAAGTGCTTAAAATAAAAAATAAATTAAACACTAGAGACTATCTTCTTTACACGACAGGGCTTATGAGACCATACACAAAAGAGTACCAATACCTACAATCTTGCCTAAGGATTTATAAATGAATGAAACTTCTAGTTATATAGTTGAAGATGTAGAAAAATTTCTACAGATTAACAGAGATGCCCAGAGTGAAGAACAGAGCAGAAGCCTGAAAAAACTTCTTAGCGTACAAGATAAAATTTCTATCTTTAGAGGTATCGACCCAGATGAACTAAAGGCAATTGTATACAATCTAAAGTTTGTAAAATTCAAATTTAAAGATTATGTAGTTGAGCAAAATGACACAAAAGAAGAAATATTTTTTATAATAGATGGCGAGTGTCAAGTTTTTCACAACAAGAAAAAGGTTGGAAAGCTTAGAGCCGGAGAGATATTTGGTGAAGCAGGAGCAATCTTTAAATCTCAAAGAAATGCAAGTGTTGTCTGTGCGTCTGAGGAAGCTACACTTCTCTCTTTTTGTATTGATGAGAACAATCTGGAGTTTTGTGCACCTGCTTTAGCGATGCTCTATAAAAACTTAGCATCTGAGATAAATGCTAAGCTTCAAGAGATAAATTTTGAGTTTATTAAAAAATAGGAAATATTATAGCATACTAATAAGGACGGCACTAAATATTAACTGTAATGCAAATAAAACAGATGATACTTTAAATGCTGTTCCTGCAGTCTTGACAATCGTTCCAAAGTGTATCATTAAGCCTATAGCACTCATTGCAATAAGTGTAATATAGTGACTAACTGTAGCGATGAGTGTTTCTATCCCTTTTGGCAGTAAGCCAAGTGAAGCAACAACGGAGAAAAATATGAACCAAAGTATAAAGGATGGTACTTTCACTTTTACTTTTTTAACTACTTCTTCATCACTGTTTAGAGTTTCTTTCTTTGCTATATATATTAAGATAAGCACTAGAGGAACAAGAAGTAAAACTCTTCCCATCTTAACAACAGTTGCATAGTGCCCAGCTTCATCAGAGATACTAAATCCTGCAGCAACAGCTTGCCCAACAGCTTGAAGTGTATTTCCCGTAAAAATCCCTGCTTGAATATCATTAAATCCTAAGAGATGCGCTAAAGCTGGTGCTAAAAATATACCTATAGTCCCCATAAGATTTACAAGTGCTATACTTATACCTATATCATTACTTTTAACCTTAGCAATACCAGATGTTGCAGCGATTGCAGAGCTTCCACATACACCATTTCCTATCCCTATCATCAGTGAAAGCTTTGGATTTATGGAGAAAAGTTTTCCTAAAAACAGACCCATAAAAATTGTAAATATCATTCCTAAAACTATGATTAAGATAGTCTGTAGACCTAAATTTGCTAACATCGTAAAGTTTAGATTTATCCCCATAAGAGCGATAGCAAACATTAAAAGATCTTTCTCTGCCCATTGTACACCACTTTTAAATTCAGAACCCTCTGCATGAAAAGTGTTATAAAATTTATTTCCTACTACCATTCCAAGAATAATAGCTACTGTTGCCGTACTAAAAGAGATAAATTCAGTAATAATGATAGATATAATAGCAACTCCAATACTAGCAAGTAGCCCTTTTGTATATAATTTATATTTAGATAAACTAATCATCTAAATCCTTGATTTTTAATTTTAAAGGCAATTATATCAAATTTTTATCACTATTTTACTTCAATCTCCATCTTCGTTCTCACCCAACTCTCTTTTTGCTCTTGAACATTCTGAGCTTTTTTTATGCTAACTTTATTAACATTTATCCCTCTTTGATTCACAATATACTCTTTTAATTGTTTTGCTCTTTTATTAGCTAATACCTGAAGCTCCTGTGGTGTTACGACTTGCATCTGTGTAGTCTCTTTGATCAGAACACTTTGATATGTTCTCTCCAGTGCATCACCCTTATAGGTTTTCTTTAGAGCTTTTTCTATATCACTTACTTTTTTCTTTGGAGCCAACTCTTCATAAATATCTTCAAGCAAATCTATATTCATAGAGTTTTGCTGCTCTTTTTTATTTTTAATTCCACTTTTTTTCATAACCATTACGATAAGTTTTTGCTGTTTAAGTATCCAAGTGTCTTGAACTTCGTCATATTGAGGAACAATATTGAGAGATATCTTTGGTCTTTTTAGCATTAGTTTAGCAATGTTATCAAGTTTCTCTTTCTCAGGTGGCAGGATTGTCATCAAGCCTGGTTCAAATTCTACAAATTCCAACTCTTCACCATCAAGTCCCATTATAGAACCTAAGAACTTAAATGGAGATGCTACAGCTTTTATTATCAGGTTTCCGAAGGTTTTCCATACAAGTGCACCATATTTGAAGTCAGGAGCGTCTACGTTACCCGCTACCGGCATATTAATATCTATGACTCCATCACTATCTTCTAAAAGAGCTATTGCAAAACCAAGAGGTAGAGACGAGGTGTTTTCATCTTTTTGCTCATCTCCCAGCTCTATATTTTTAACGATAATAGAATTCTTACCTGACATCTCAGAATCAAGTATCTCATAACCTAAATCTAAAAAGAGTTTTCCACTGTCTATTTTATAACCAGAAAAACTTGCGCTATATCCGCTTAATGAGTTAAGCTCTAAATTTCTAAAGTTAAAACCAATATCTGTATATAGTTTCGGGTTAGAGCTATCTATAGAACCTAGCAGTTTTGTAGAACCATATTTATCTATCTCACCCACAATATCTACATAACTAACTTCACCCGGCTGGCTAGAGATGGAGTAAACAACACCGTTTAAATCATGTATATCAGTTCTAAACTGCAGAGGCAGAGATAAATCGGCGAACTTTGCACTACCAGATGCAACATTTAATTTCATGATTTTAAATGGAAATTTTGTAGCATTATCATCTTCACTTTGTGCTACTTTTGTTGCATTCGCATCGCTTTGCACTTTTGGTACTTTTGAGAGTGTAGCAAAGTTCATAGTCTTAGTCTCATCAATAAGAGCATTAACATAGAAGCCATTGATATCAAGCTCATTTACAAATGCTCTGCTTGGAAACATCTCATAATCAAATGATTTGAGAGCCATGTTATTAAAAGAGAGAAGTGTTGAGTCATCTCTTGAATCATTTAAAAAGAACTCATCCACATCTAAGCGGCCATTAACTTTTAAATCAGCAGTTTTACTACTTTTTGCATATTCTACTTTACTTTTTAAGTTTACAAAACCGTCGTTTAGTTCTAAATATAAATCTTTTTCTATGTATGGACTAAACTCTTTTAAAGATATCTTCTTCAGATTAAATGTACCTTTTTGTCTAAGAGGTGTATGTCTGAGTTTACCTTTTGCTTTTGCATATCCCTTAGAGTTTAGTCTTGCAGAGAGGTTATAGTTTAACCAAGTTTTCTCTTTTGAATCTATGTTGTAAGCATTTAAATATATTCTGTCTAGCTTGGTATTTAGAGCCGGTTTTAGAGTCTTATCACTGAAACTAACTCGTGCTGATTGAAGTGCAAAGTGTTTTAGCTTCACTCTATACTGAGGTTCATCTACACTTTTGACTTTTTTACTCTTAACTCTATTACTTTTTTTACCCTTTTTCGTAACTACTAAATTGTCAACATTTAACTTTCCGTTTTTATATAGTCCAGTCCTAATATTTAAACTCTTAAGTATTGTCTTTTCAATATTTACTGCTTTTGCCTTTGTATCTAAACTTAAATTATTCACATCAAAGTTTGTAAAGTCTACTAATCTCTCTCCTGTGCTTCTCTTGTTGATAGCTAGCTTACTCAGATTAAGATTAGCCTCACTTACGCTTATCTGCATCGCTTCTTCTAACGCTAACACACTAACGTTAGCATCGAAGCCAACTGTAGCACGTAGTAGTTTTACATTGTATACTCTTAGTGCATCTCTAGCCACCTCATCTATATATGGACGAAATCTAACTATATCAAAATCACTACACTTAGTATAAGATTTAACATTCAATACCTTATGCTTTACATCTCCGCTAGAGTTACAAACGAACTTCTCATTAAGTCTCAGATCCATCTTATAAGAGAAAGGCTCTTCTCCTGCCAAAGTTACATTTTTCACATATAGGTTAAGATCATTTAACTTTGTAGTTACGTTTGGTCTTACACCATTATCGGCAAAATCAACTTTGATTTTTTCTAGAGCAATATCATCTATAACTACTTTCCAAGGTTTACTCACTTGCTTAACCTCAAGCTCTGTTTCAGTAGTAGCATTGCTCTCAGCAAAATTAGTTTTAATATACTCTAACCAGTCTATCTCTTTTGCTTTATTTCTCTTCACTTTAACATGTAGAGAATCAAGAACTATCTTTTTTATATGGACATCTTGAAGCATAGGCTTAACACTAACACCACTAACTAAAAAATGTTCAAGATTTAAAACATCTTTATATTTACTTTTAGGTTTTATTCTTAGATTATCAATAGATGCACTTATATTATCTATAGTTGTTGCTTCAAGGTTATCTAAATCAAAATAGTACTGTGCAGAAAATGCTATCTTACCATCTGCTACTTCAAGATTTAATGCATCTTGCATATACTTCCACTGAGTATAAAGCTTACTTGCTTCAAAGTCTACACTACCTCTGACTTTAAACGGTTTAAATCCAAGCACTTCACTTTTAAGGTCAAAGAATCCGCCATCACCTAGGGCAGTGTAGAACCTAATACTTGCGTCACTGGAGTTAAAATCTTTTGTATCTATATCTATTAACTCAAACCCTATTCTGCCAAATGAGAATTCAAATGGAGTTTTGTGCGTATAGTCTTCATAGTTAACTTTTCCATCTATTATCGCAACACTATCAAGAAGAATTCTTGGCATCTCAAACTCAGAGTCACTTTCCTCTTTAACTACTTCTTCTTTAGTTTTAACTATAGATGCTAGATTTATTGACTTATCTTTTTTGTAAACTAAAGAGATTTTTGGCTCTTGTAAAGCAATATTTTTTATATGTATGGTTGCATTGAAGAGTGAATGAGGTTCTAAATTTATGAGGATTGATTTTAATGAGACTAGATGTATATCATCTGCATCTGTCAACTTTATCCCATGCAGCTTTAGACTAAATATAAAAGGATTGAAAAAGACGCTGTCAAGAGAGAGCTTAGCATGTGTCTCTTTTTGAACTATTTCAACTAGTTGTGATTTTAAGACTAAGGGGAGAACTATAAAACCTAGTATTGCATAGACCGAGAGTAAGTAAATTATTATTTTTTGAATTTTTTTTAACATGACAGACTCCAAAAAGCTACCTTCTTAGAGTCTATCCTATTGAAGTTTAAACTACAATTATGTTTTATTTAGTTCCTCTAACAATATCTGATCTTGGGAAAACAAATGTTGATTTTCTAAATACCACAATCTTGTCTTCGTGACCGATTGCATACGCACGAATAGTAATAGGGATAATAGTATCTTGTCTGTCATCATCCACTAGCATCTCTTCAGTTCTAAGTACAACAATTTTTTTCTTTTTAATACCAGGGACTGCTGTAAACTCTTTAGAAGGTTTAGTAATAATTATCTTACCTTCCATTCCTTTTGGTGGGATAACTTCAAAGTAAAACTTCATCTTTTTACTCTCAGTATTTTGTAGTAAAAACTCATACGCATTTTCAACTCTAAACTTATTATCCGGCATCTGCTTAACAGAGTAAAGTCTAGTCTCTTTGTTGATATTTAAAAGCATGTGTTCTTTTGTGCTACCCATCATTGCTAGAATAATCATAAGACCAACTAAAAGAGCAATATATGCTAAAACTTTTGTGCGGAAATATTGAGTCTTACCTTTTTGATCCACTATCTCATAATCACTTGACCAAGTAACTAAAGAGGGTTTTCCTAGTTTACCCATAACTGTTGTACAAGCGTCTACACACTCTAAACAGTTGATACACTCTAACTGAAGACCTTTACGGATATCAATGTGAGTTGGACAAACAGTTACACAACTTTCACAAGCCGTACATTCAGCATGAGGTTCTTCAACTTGAATATCTTTTTGTTTTGTAAATTGTTTGTTGTGCTGCTCATCATATATATGTCCACCTCTATGCATATCATAAAGTGCCATTACAGTATGTTCATCATATAGTACTGACTGAATTCTTGAATATGGACAAACATATACACAGTAATCTTCTTTTAAAAAGATTATGTCATAAATAAGAAATAGTGTAAGACCAATCACTGTACCAAATAATGTCCAGTGATCAGTTGGATTAGCTAAATAAGTAAAGAAATCTTCAGGTGGAACAAAGAACCACATAAAGTCAGCAGATGCTACCAGAGCGAGAGCAGTCCATAGTAAAACGGCAATTACTTTCTTAACCTTATTTTCAGTCTTTGACATATCTGGTTCAAGTTGTTTGTTTTTGATACGTTTCCTAAGACCTAATATCTTTGTCTCTATCAAATCTCTGTATATAACACGAAAAACAGTCTGCGGACATACCCAGCCACAAAAAACACGGCCACCAACAACAGTCATACCAAAGATTCCCAAGAACATTAGCATTAATAAAAATGGCATAAGATATAATTCTTGCATATCAAACTGTATAAAAGCAAGGTGTAACTTCAACTTATCAAAACTAAGTAGAAAAAAATGATTTCCATCTACTGTTATCCAAGGTAAAACTAAAGCTATAAGGGTAGCTATTATGAATAGATAATAGCGTTTAACTCTCCATGATGTAGGTATTGTGATACCTGAACTCTCTTTACTCATATGAACTCCTAATAATATATATTACTTAATTTTGTCAAGATATTGTCAGATTATAGCAAATAGTAGTTGAGTTTAAAATTAATTATTAATTATAATAATTATAATAATTATGAATATGAAAAAGGAATGGCTTTTAAACCACTTCTTCTACCATATTGTCTAAGTGTACAAATAGTTCTTTTGAGTTTTTCTCAGCCTCTGTAAATGCATCTATAATTTTTTCAGCATTTTCAATAAGTCCCCCTCCGATAAGAGCAGGAACATTTCTAACATTCTCATGAACTGCTTTATGAGGAGTATCAATTTTAGAGTAAGATGCTGTACCAGAGAAGACACTCTTACCTTCACCTGTATACCATTTACCAAATCTACACGCTGTATGAACTGAAAAAGTATGGTCTTTGTTATTTTTAAATACAGACTCATAACCGCCAAGTTTAAATACTATATGGTCAAGTTTAGCTAAGTTTACAAACATCTCATTTGATATTTTTTTATTGGAGTATTGAATATCATGTGCACCATCAACAAGAGTATATAGACTCTCAGTAAATGAGTTTAGTTTATCCAGTGAAGTTGATATTTCTCCATCCATAACTTCTGAGAACTCTTGCATAGCAGCAGAGTTTTGTTTTAGTAGATTGATATTTACTTCTACTTCACTTGTAGCTTTTTGTGTTCTCTCTGCAAGTTTTCTTACCTCATCAGCAACAACCGCAAAACCACGTCCATGTTCACCTGCACGTGCAGCTTCAATAGCAGCATTCAGAGCAAGTAGATTTGTTTGATCTGAGATATCTTTAATTAGTGAAATAACATTTGTAATCTCATTTACACTATTATTAAGTTGATCAGAGTTTTCTCTACTTTCATGCATTTTATGAGATATGTTCTCCAATGACTCTCCCATTTGGGCCGTAGAGTCTTTTACATCACCAACAGTACCTTCTGTTTGTGCATTTTTATCATTTATGACCTGGAGAGAACTCATATTTCTAATCAGCCCCTCTTGTACATCTTTCACACCAGTTGTAGCACCTTCACTCAGAAGATCCGTAAGAGAAAGAGTTAACCTGTTTTTCTCTAACTGCAGTGCACTTTGTTTTGAGTGTAGCTCTGACGTTTTTAAACTCTCATTAGCATTCACTATTGCCTCATAAGCTGTTTCTAGAGTATGATTTGCCGCACTCTGGATAGAAGATATTTCATCCCCACCACTCTGAGTAATATGTTTTGAAAAATCTTTTGAAGAAATAATATCATCAAGTTCATTCTTAAACAGAGAAATTCTTTTAGTTAAGCCATTTGCGACCATAAAACCAAATCCTAAAACAAAAGCTACAATAATTACATTTAGTCCAATAGTCATAA
>JAQIBW010000007.1 GCA_027858865.1 Sulfurimonas sp.
TCTTTTATCTGTTTATGAAAAAGAATTTACTTAAATAAAAAGGCGTCACTTCATACCCGAAAATCTTTATTCAGTCACTCCTTAAGATACTTTTTGTATAATCACTACAATAAAATTAAAAAGAAATGAAATAAATTAAGGACAAAGTATGGATTGGGGTAAAGTAATATATGTATTTTTCTCGTTGATGAGTTTAACATCAATAGCGGGATTTTTGTATGAGCATAGTGCAGTTGCACTTTTTGTAGCTGCGAGTTTAAATCTTGTTTCTACAGTTTTAAAAATTGGTGTTAGAAACCTTCTTTCTGCTGAGCTTTTAGCTTCTTCTTTGGTTGCTGATTTGCATCTTATTCCAGCATTTATTTACTTAGAAGTTGTTGGAAACTTAGAGTGGGCTATCGCTTTAACTATTGGTGCGCTTATCGCTAACCTTTTCTCTGTAGGACTTGTTTACATTGAAAGCTCGAAAATACACGAAGACTATTAGGCTACTATTTGTACGCCAAATGAGCAAAAGCCCATTTAGCTACGCTTAGACCGCTTAGGTCACTAAAGCTAAACTCCTTTGGAGTCAGAATTTTTAGAAAGAATAAAATTAGGAATTTTTTTGGAATATAACTCTACAACTATAGAAAAAAAATGGCAAGAATATTGGGCTAAAAATGGAAGTTTTGAGCCTACGGAAGATTTTACAAAAGAAAAAAAATATATTTTAAGTATGTTTCCATTTCCAAGTGGAAGACTGCATATGGGACATGTTAGAAACTACTCTATCAGCGATGCTTTTGCACGTTACTACAGACAACAAAACTTTAATGTTCTTCATCCTATCGGTTTTGATAGTTTTGGTATGCCAGCTGAAAATGCAGCTATCAAAAATGGTTCACATCCTAAGGGTTGGACGTATAACAACATAGACTACATGAAAGGTGAGTTTGCATCTTTGGGCTTCTCTTTTTCAAAAGAACGTGAACTTGCAACAAGCGATGAGCTTTACACTAAGTTTGAGCAGGGTTTCATCATTGATATGTTTGAGAATGGTCTTCTTTACCGTGAAAAAGGTCTTTTAAACTGGTGTCCACATGATCAGACTGTTTTAGCAAATGAGCAGGTAGTCGATGGATGCTGTTGGAGATGTGATACTCCTATCGTTAAAAAAGATATGAATCAGTACTATTTTAAAATTACTCAGTATGCTGATGAACTTTTAGACTCGTTAAAGAATCTTGATGGCGGATGGCCAAAACAAGTTCTTACTATGCAGGAAAACTGGATAGGAAAATCAAATGGTTTAGAATTTGATCTATTTTTTGACGAGAGCTCTAAAGAAAAACTTTCAAATACTTTTGACTCATTTGACGTATTTACAACTCGTCCAGATACTATTTACGGGGTAAGTTATACTGCCCTTGCTCCTGAGCATAAAATAGTTACTTACATGATAGAGAATAATCTTTTAAGTGATGAAGTAATAGCTCAAATCAAATATATGACAAATACTTCTTCGATAGACAGACAAAAAGAAAAAAAAGGTATAGCCCTTGGTCTTAATGTAGTTCATCCTTTGACTGATAAAACAGTACCCGTTTGGATTGCTAACTTTGTTCTTATGGATTATGGAAGTGGTGCAGTTATGGCTGTTCCTGCTCATGATGACAGGGACTTTGACTTTGCCAAAAAGTATGACCTTGCTATAAATGCAGTTATAAAACCTTACGAAGGTGAACTAAGCTCAGATGCTGCATTTACTGAAGTTGGTGAACTGTTTAACTCTGGAGAGTTTGACGGGCTTAACTCTAAAAAATCTCAGTACAACATTATCAAATATTTTGAAGAAAATAAAATAGGTAAAAAAACTACTAACTATAGACTAAAAGACTGGGGTGTTAGCCGTCAAAGATATTGGGGTGCTCCAATTCCTTTTATTCACTGTGAAGATTGTGGTTTAGTTATGGAGAAAAAAGAAAATCTGCCAATAGCTCTTCCTGAAGATGTAGAGATTACAGGTGAGGGTAACCCGCTTGATAATCATCCTACTTGGAAGCATTGTAAATGTTCTCAGTGCGGTAAAGATGCTATTCGTGAAACAGATACTATGGATACTTTTGTTGAGTCTTCTTGGTACTTTTTACGTTTTTGTGCATCTCCTGCCAACTGGGAAAAAGAAGCTTTTTCTAAAGAGCAACTTAGCTACTGGATGGGTGTTGACCAATATGTAGGTGGAATAGAACACGCCATCTTACACCTATTATATGCAAGGTTCTTTACAAAAGTATTTCGTGATTTAGGCTATTTAGACTTTGATGAGCCTTTTGATAATCTACTGACTCAGGGAATGGTACTTAAAGATGGTGCTAAAATGTCAAAAAGTAAAGGTAATACAGTTGATCCAGATGCTATCATTGAAAAATATGGTGCAGATACAGCTAGACTATTTATCCTTTTTGCTGCTCCACCAACTCAAGAATTAGAGTGGAATGACAACGCGGTTGAGGGTGCTTACAAGTTTATAAAAAGATTTTTTGATAGAAGCTCAAACATCGTAAAAACTGACACTATCCCAACTATAAATCATTCAACTCTATCTAAAGATGAGAAGTATGCAAGAAAGAAAGTGTATGAGGCGCTTGTTCGTGCAAATGATGTATATAATGAAAAACATACATTTAACACTCTAATCGCAGGAACTATGGAAGCGATGAACGCTTTGAATGCACAGACAAACTCTGATGTATGGAGTGAAGGATATTGGATTTTAAGTTCTATCATGGAACCTGTCATTCCTCATGTTTGCTGGGACATAAGCAGTGAGTATTTTTCACTTAACAACTTAAACCCGCAAGTAGTTGTAGATGAAGTTTTTGTAGAAGATTCTGTAACACTTGGTGTATCAATTAACGGCAAAAGAAGAACTGAAATAGAAGTTGCATTAGAGACTACTAAAGAAGATATTATAGAGATGGCTAAAGAAGCAGCCTCTAAATGGTTAGAGGACAAAGAAATCGTTAAAGAGATTGTTGTTCCAAAAAAACTAGTAAATATAGTAATTAAAGGTTAATTATGAAAGTTATTTTATCTATTCTAATACTTTTAGGTTTTGCATCTTGTGGCTATAAACCAAGTTCAAAATTCTCTCGTGCAGTTATGGGTGATAAGATAAGTACAAGTATTGTTATATCTGCACAAGATCCAGAAAATACGGTTATCATAAAAGATGCTGTTGATGAGGCTATTATAGAAGTTTTTCATGCATCTTTGCGTGATAGAGCAAGTTCTGATACTCATTTGACACTTAGTATTGCTAACCCTTCATATTCTCCTATTGTATATGATAATGATGGTTTTGTTATCGGTTATAGAATGAGTGTTAGTTTGAGTATAATTAGACTTCATAGTGGTATATCTAAAAGTTACTCAGTTACAGGGACTTATGACTTTACAGTAGCTCCAAATGCTGTTGTAACTGACCAAGAAAGATTTGAAGCTATTAGGTTTAGTGCGGCTAAAGCTATTCGCTCATTTGTTGCAAAAGTCTCAGCAGAAGGTGCAAGAGCTAAGAAGAAGGAATAATTATGACTATCCAGAGTATTATTAAAAAAGCTGTAAAAAGACTTGAATTAGAAGGAAAACTTTTAACGCCGGACTTTTATGCTGAAGCTTTTTGTAAAGAAGCGCAAAAAGCAGGAATGCAGTCAGAAGATTGTAATCAAGTAGATAAATTCTCAAAAACGCTTAACAAAGATATCCAAAAAGAACTAACTAAATACAGAATTAAAACGATTAGTGAATTAGCCCGCTTCTTAATCTCAAAACTAAATAGAACAAACTCAACTATATGCACAGAGCTGCTTGAATCACAAACTGCTTTTACAAAGCGAATCTTACAAGTTGTAGAAGTTCTTCATAATGCTGAAGCTACAGAACTTGCAAAGCAGAGTATTAAACTTTTAAACTCAAACTCAAATAAAAGTGAACTTGAACAGTTTAGACAGTACTGGATAAATTTTATTACAACTTATGATGACACGTTTTTAAATAAATTAAAAACTTTTGGAAGCGTAGACAGTAATAATCTAAGAAAAACAATTGACAGCTTAAATATTTCACTCGCATCTACAGACTCAAAAAATGGGACTGAAGAGTTGTCTAGAATAGCTTCTTTATTAGTCTCATCTTTTGTTCCATCTATTGCATCGAGTGTAAATGATAAGATAGCTACTTTAAGTGAAAAAATAAAAAACAATCCTTCACTTTTAGACAGTGTAAGCATCGAGAGTGAAATCAGATCTATTATTTTACTAAGAATTGCTCTTGATAAAGAGAGTGTCCAAGAGATGCTTGAGTCTCTTGATGGAGTTCTAGATAAATTATCTCTACGACTTATAGAGATGATAGAACGCTCAGATGACTCAACTTTAGAGATTCAAAAAATAAAATCTGAGTTAGCAACTTATAATGAAGACACAAGTCATGACTTTAAAGTAGCACATAAAAAACTATTAATAATAGCAACGGCACTAGAAGAAAATACTCAACTTTTAACTAAAGATTTGAAAGATCATAGCACGGAGATAACAGTTCTTAGTAAAAAGATTCGTAAACTAGAACGTGAATTGGAAAAGGCAAAAATTGCTTCGAAGGAAGATTTTTTGACTAAACTTTACAATAAACGAGCACTTGATGAGTTTATGAATGTAAAAGAAGCCGAGTTTGAAAGATATGGCCATAACTTTTCTGTTGTTATGTTTGACCTTGACCACTTTAAAGATGTAAATGATACTTATGGTCATGATGCTGGAGATGCTGTTCTTGGTGCTTTTGCAAAAATACTTAAAAAAGAAGCAAGAAGTGTTGATGTAGTTGGTAGATTTGGTGGTGAAGAGTTTATGGCACTACTAAGTGAAACAGATACTAAAGGTGGAGCTATCTTTGCAGAGAAAGTAAGAGCACATGTCCAAAAAGCTCGTTTTATGTATAAAGGCGAGAGAATAGAAGTAACAGTAAGTTGTGGAGTGAGCGAGCGAAAGCTTCATACTTCTCTTGTAAGTGTCGTAAACTCTGCTGATGAGTATTTATATAAAGCAAAAAAAGACGGTCGTAATCAAGTGGCGTATAAAAAATAGTGTTAGAAGATTTTTTATCAGCTAAACCGCTTTACTATGATGAGATAGACTATACTAGAATGCCTAGCATCTATGAAAAAATAAAGTCATATCTTCCTAAACCAAAGATAATTCACATTGTTGGTACTAACGGTAAAGGTACTACAGGACGTTTTTTAGCATCTGCTTTGTACTCACTTGGGTTTAGTACAGGGCACTATACATCTCCTCACATTATGAAGTTTAATGAAAGAATATGGATAAATGGCAAAGATGCACAAGATGAAATTCTAGAAAAAGCTCACGTAGAATTACAGACTATTTTATCTCAAGATGATTCAAATGCACTTAGTTACTTTGAGTATACAACTTTACTATCTTTACTTGTATATAAAGAGTGTGAATATGTAGTTATGGAAGCTGGACTAGGTGGTGAACACGATGCTACCGCAGTTTTTGATAAAATATTAACTTTAGTAACTCCGATTTCAGTTGATCATGAAGCTTTCTTAGGTAACACTATACAAGAGATAGCGACAACAAAACTAAAAGCAATTCAAAATAATGCGATTTTAGCAACTCAAAAAGAGAGACAAGTTTATAGTGTAGCAAACTTGATTGCTGGAAAAAATTCTTTAAATATAAAAAGATTATCTGAGTTTTTAGATAAAGATGATGAGAAAAAGATACAATTAATAGCAAAAAAATTAAAACTTGAGAACTATTTAGTAGAAAATCTTGCACTAAGTATTGCAGGCTTAAAATTTTTAAATATAGAATATAGTGATAATGATTTCACAGATGCAAGACTTTTCGGGAGACTGTCTTATATAAGTGAAAATATAATAGTAGATGTCGGTCATAATCCCCTTGCT
>JAQIBW010000141.1 GCA_027858865.1 Sulfurimonas sp.
GGGCAAATAGTAAATACCGCTGCCGCTCGTGAACTTATAAAAGCTCCAAAGATGAGTGTTTCAAAAAAAGAGCTTCAAGATTTTCAAAAGCTTTCAGGTTTTGATTATACTGATGATCAAACCCAGTCTGTTGATGAGATAATTACTCAGATGAGTTCTGGTCATATAATGGATAGATTACTTAGCGGTGATGTTGGTTTTGGAAAAACAGAAGTTGCTATGAATACTATCTTTGCAACTTATAAATCAGGTTTTCAATCTGCTCTTATAGTTCCGACAACTCTTCTCTCAGCTCAACATTTTCGCTCTTTAGATGAGAGATTTGCAGATTTGGGTATAAAGTATGCAAAGCTAGATAGATTTGTAAGCACAAAAGATAGGAACAGTGTCATTAAAGGACTAGCATCTGGAGAGATTGATGTTGTCGTCGGTACACATGCTCTTTTTGGATTAACATTTAAAAACTTAGGTGTGGTTATCATAGATGAAGAACATAAGTTTGGTGTGAAGCAAAAAGAGAGGATAAAAGAGCTTTACCATAACGTGCATCTCCTCTCTATGAGTGCTACCCCGATTCCTCGTTCACTTAACCAAGCACTTAGTTCCATAAAAACTATGTCGCAACTTCTTACTCCACCTAGTGAGAGACAAGGTGTAAGAACATTTGTAAAAGAGTATAGTGAAAAGCTTATAAAAGAAGTAGTTTTACGAGAGCTTCGCCGTGGCGGACAAGTTTTTTATGTGCATAATTCTATAGACCATATGCCTATAAAACTTGGAGAGTTAAAAGCAATACTTCCAGACCTTCGTGTTGTTATGCTTCACTCTAAAATCTCAGCTATCCAGACAGAAAAAGAGTTATTGAAGTTTGAAGCAGGAGAGTATGACCTGATGATAGCTACTTCTATCATCGAGTCTGGTATCCACATGCCAAACGTAAATACTATGATAGTTGACGGTGCTGACAGATTTGGTATAGCAGACTTGCATCAGCTTCGTGGTCGTGTCGGACGTGGTCATGTGGAGGGTTTTGCATACTTTATAGTACAAAACAAAGAAAATCTTACAGATGAAGCAAAGAAACGTCTTTTAGCCCTAGAATCTAACTCATTTTTAGGAAGTGGTTCAGTTCTGGCTTATCATGACTTAGAAATTCGTGGTGGTGGAAATCTCGTCGGAGATGCACAGAGTGGACACATAAAAAATATTGGTTACTCACTCTATCTTAGAATGCTCGAAGACGCCATAAAACTACTAAGTAATACTATGGAGAGTGAGAGAGCTAAAGTTGACATAAAGCTCACTATTTCAGCATTTATATCTGATGAGGTTGTAAAAGAAGACAGACTTCGTTTAGATATTTACAGAAGGCTCTCTCAATGCGAAGAACCTGTAGAGATATATGAGATAGAAGAAGAGATAATAGATAGATTTGGAGAGCTTGATAACCCTACAAAGCAGTTCTTTGAACTAATGGTAATAAAACTTCTGAGTTTAGAGAAAAAAATAAGAAGTATTATGAATTATGGACAAAGCATTACTGTTTCATATCTTAATGACTCAAAAGAGAGCATTAAGTCAGCATCTAAAGATGATGATGACATTATAAAAACAGTACTCTTTTATCTTAGAAACAACAAACCAAAGGTATTGTAATGAGAATTGCGTTTATAGGTGATATTGTCGGTCGTCCGGGTCGTGAGATGCTAAAAGAGCACCTTAAAAATATAAGAAAAGAGTACGAAGTTGATTTTGTAATAGCAAATTATGAAAATGCATCTCATGGATTTGGTGTGACTGCTAAAAATGCTAACGAACTAGTATCTTACGGTATAGACTGTATGACAGGTGGAAATCACACTTGGGATAAAAAAGATGTTGAAGCTTTGTTTGATACACATGAGATACTTCGTCCGCATAACTATCCTGATGAGGTGAGTGGAACAGGATGCAAGGTTTATGAAATCGATGGTGAAAAACTTGGAGTTGTTAATCTGATGGGACACTACTCAATGCCAATGTCTGATAATGGTTTTAGAAAAGCAAAACAAACAGTAATAGAGCTAAAAGAGCAGGATGTTGAAAATATATTTATAGATTTTCATGCAGAGGCTACAAGTGAGAAACGCGGCATGATGATGCTACTTCAAGGTGAAGTAAGTGGCATTATCGGGACGCATACTCATGTATCTACTGATGATTTTCAGATAGCAAATGGTACGGCGTATCTAACGGACATAGGACTTACTGGTTGTAGAGATAATGTTATAGGGATGGATTCAAAAGTTCCGTTGAAACAATTTTTGACTGGAATGAAAGGACACTTTGATGTACCCAAGAAGTGTAAAAAAATTCTTCAACTAGCTATTATGGATTTTAGTGAGGGCAGATGCTCGAATGCTTTTAAACTAAAATATTTTTGCGATGGACGGGTTTTAAAAACAGAGGCTTGGATAGAAGAAGATTAGGCTGTTATTTGGTAGTATTTGTCATTTGCTAGGTAAGTATTTACCATAGTGTGACGCATGCTTTGCTCTTGTGCTTTTTGAAGCTCAGAAGGTAATTTTTTATCTATCTGCGGTGTTTGGCTTTGAGTTGCTTTTGGCTCTATAAATAGCGAAAATATTGTTGAGTTGTCTTTATAAGCTGTTTGTGCATTTTTCATAGCGTTTATTTTATTATATTTCACTTCATCTTTATTCTGAAATTGTTCTTGTAGCTTTTGTTTGTTACTAAATGCTTTATAGTTTGAGATGTAAGTAATTGGTAAATCTTGAGTGTTTTTTGACTCTAAAACACTGCTTTGTTCTAATTTAGATGCAAACGAACCGTTAGAAGGTTTTGATTTGTCTATCTTTTGGTTTGCAGTTCTATCGGAGTTGTTTGTATTGACGTAAGTACTATATGATGATACAAACATAACCTTCTCCTATATAACTATCTACCCGTATTATAAATCAACTAAGCTTATTAATTTCTTTTATATTAACTTTATCTCATAATAAATATTTATTTAGTTAAAATGGTGTGATGAATTTATCTACACAACAGTTTGATTATAGTTTGTTTTATCAAGTATGCATCGCTGCCTTAATTGTACTTATTGTCTTTTTGTATAGAGCTTGTAAAATCAAAAAATCAAAAAATCAAACCAAGAGCTTCAAAATAAAATGGAAGTCGAACTAAAAAAATCTACCGACAAAGATAAGATGCTCTTTCATCAAAATAAACTTGTTGCTATGGGTGAGATGCTAGAAAATATTGCCCATCAGTGGAGACAACCTCTTTCTCAAATAAACTCATCTGTACTTCTTATAGATGACATACTTTGTGAAAAAAACTTTAAAAACATAGATGTTGAAGAGAGACTTTTAGAGATAGAATCTTTAACTAAATATTTATCAAATACTATTGATGACTTCAAAGATTTCTTTGCTCATGATAAATGTAAAAAAGACTTTTTACTAAGAGAGATGGTGGAAAAATCTATATACATTGTTAAGGGAAGTCTCAAGCAAAATAACATTGAGGTAATTGTAGATATTGAAGAAGATTTCAGATACTACGGTTATGAAAGTGAATTACAGCAG
>JAQIBW010000319.1 GCA_027858865.1 Sulfurimonas sp.
TTTAAGAAATATTTTATATAAATTATCATTAAAATTAACTTACTATAACTATAATTTTTCCTCGTTCCCATGGTTTCCATGGGAATACATACTAAACTATGTATGAGTTACCAAGTGAAACTTGGGAACTAGAAAAAGATGAAATGAAGCAATACATCTTATTCTTTCATAAGTGTTAATAAATGGTTTACGTAAGATAGATACTATACTTATTACTTACTATTTTTAATTACATTAGCTAAAGGATATTAAATATGTTACGAATAACTGTACTTACAAAACGTTCTGTATTTTTTGTGTTTCTTCTAAGCAATACCGTAAACCCTCTTTTGGCTGATTCTACTCTGTCTACTTCTATTGTCAAAGAGAAATTACAAAACACTAGAATCCATAAAGATATTGAAAACTCATTGGTTCAAAAAGGACTAGATGAAAAAATAGCTACTAATAAGGTGAAAAATTTATTTAAAGACAACTCTTCATCTAAAAAACTTTCACTTTTATACAAAAACACAGAACTTTTTGCATCTAAAGAAAAACTAGATGAAACTTTTGCAAATTATGCACTTTATGGAAAAAGCTTTTCTGCTGATTCTTACACATCTTTAGTAAGTTTAGCTCAAAATGTATCATCAAAACAACTAACAAAAGAGCAATTAGACACTATTGGCTATATAGCTTCCCACTCTTAACCACATCCATATAACAAAAAAGGTATAATTTCATCAATAATTTATGTGGAGAATCACGTAAACTAAATAACGGAATAACCAAGGAAACACGATGCAACAAAGCGAATACCTAGAACTAGGTAGAATCAACACACTTTATATAGACAGACTCACCACTCCTGGTGCATATCTGACGGCACTTGATGGAAATGATGTACTTCTTCCAGGTCAATACCTAACACCAGAGATGAAAGAGAGAACTCTTATAGATGTGTTTATATATACCGACTCAGAAGACAGACTTGTAGCTACAACACTTACTCCAACTGCTAAACTTGATGAAATGGCACTGTTTGAAGTTATAGACACTGCACCATTTGGAGCATTTATGGATTGGGGATTAAGTAAAGATCTTTTAGTACCAAATATGTTTCAAAAAACACCTTTTAGAGTTGGAGACAAAAGATTTATAAGAGTCATCTATGATGAAAGAACTCACCGTCTTGTAGGAACTGAAAAGCTGGGTGACTTTTTTGAGAGAAAAGTTAAAGGCATAAAAATTGCCGATGAAGTAAATATCTTAATAATTGCAAAGACTCCGCTTGGATACAAATGTATCGTTGAAGACAAGTACGAAGGTCTTATCTATCATAATGAAATTTTTGAAAATATAAATCTTGGTGATAGAAAAAAAGCTTTTGTAAAAGATGTTAGAAAAGATGGAAACATTGACCTAAACCTTAGAAAAGCTGGAAGTAAGAAAAGTGCTAGTTCTGCTGATAAAGTTCTTGAACTTTTAAAACAAAACAACGGCATCATGCCTTACAACTACAAAAGTGATGCAGAGCTAATCAAAGATGTTTTTTCTCTTAGTAAAAAAGATTTTAAACGTTCACTTACAGCCTTGCAAGATGCAGGTAAGATAGAAGTAAAAGATACTGGTATATATATAAAGGAGTAACTTATGGGAAAGAAGAAGAAGAAAAGCTTAGAACTATCAGACAAAAAAATAAACTTTACAATTGAGAAGATTTCTTATAAAGCAATTCGTTACTATCCGACTGCAATGAGTCTAGATGTTATAGCTACAGATGAAGATGGTGTTAAGTTAGGGATGCAAAATATCCCTTTTGCACATATTCCTAAAGAGATAAAGAAAATTATCAAGCCTAATTAACTATAATTGTTCCAAATATAAAAAAGGAACAACTTTCATGTCTAAATCTTACTTAGAATCAAATCCAGATGAAAATGGATTTTTTGGAAAATTTGGAGGCTCTTTTATACCACCCGTATTAGAGCAGCCATTTGCTGATATCACTCAAGCCTACAAAGAATTAAAAAACTCTCCAAAATTTATCGAAGAACTTAAATATGTTAGAAAGCATTATCAAGGAAGACCTACTCCTATCTCTTTTGCAAAAAACCTGACTGAACATTGTGGTGGAGCAAAAATCTACCTAAAAAGAGAAGACTTAAACCATACAGGTGCTCATAAACTTAACCACTGTATGGCTGAAGTTATTCTAGCTAAGCATCTAGGTAAGACAAAAGTTATTGCTGAGACTGGTGCGGGACAACACGGTGTTGCTCTTGCAACTGCGGCGGCTTATTTTGGACTAGAGTGTGAGATTCACATGGGTGAAGTAGATATTGCCAAAGAGCATCCTAATGTTGTTCGTATGAAAATTCTTGGCGCTAACGTCATTCCTGCTACTCATGGTCTTCGCACTTTAAAAGAAGCTGTTGACAGTGCATTTGAAAGTTATGTGCCACAAGCAGATAAAGCTATTTACTGTATTGGTTCTGTTGTTGGACCTCATCCATTTCCAATGATGGTTAGAGATTTTCAATCAATAGTAGGTTATGAATCAAAAGAACAATTTAAAGAGCATGAAAAGAATCTTCCAGATGCTGTAGTTGCATGCGTTGGTGGAGGAAGCAATTCTATGGGCATCTTTGCAGGTTTTATTGATGATAAAGAAGTTGAACTTCACGGTGTTGAGCCTATGGGTAGAGGTGAAAAGTTAGGTGACCATGCAGCAACTTTAACTCATGGTGAAGAGGGAGTAATGCACGGATATAACTCTATTATGCTTAAAGACGCTGATGGTGAACCTGCTCCTGTTTACTCTATTGCATCTGGTATTGACTACCCTTCTGTAGGACCTGAACATGCTTATTTACAATCAATAGGCAGAACAATAGTAGGTCTTTGTAATGACACAGAGGCAATAGATGCTTTTTATAAACTCTCTCAACTTGAAGGTATTATCCCTGCACTAGAGTCTGCTCATGCTGTTGCTTATGCAATGAAGCTGGCAAAAACTATGAGTAGTGATCAAACTATCTTAATCAATCTAAGTGGTAGAGGCGATAAAGATATTGACTTTGTAGTTGAAAACTACCCTATTCCAAACGCTAAATTCTAGTCACTTATTTTTTTCGCATAAACTAAAAATAGTATCCCCGTAAAAACTACAGCTGCTGTCACATAAAGTGTAGAGTTGTAGTTTCCAAAATATTCTATAAGAGCCACACTATAAAGAGGTGCGCCAACTTGTCCGATGCCATAAGCCGTAGTCATAGAGCCCATAAGGACAATGGGATTTTTACCGGCAAGCTTTCCTCCTAGATGCATAAAAAGAGCAACAAGACCGATAAATGTACTTCCATACAAAGCACCGCTAAGAAGATTTAAATACATATTTGTACTAAATGTTGGAATCAAGATGCCAACCATTTGAAGTGCCATCGCGACAATGATGATGTTTACACTTCCATAGTTATGAGCCAATCTCATCCAAATAATAGAAGATGGTATACCAGCTATTCCCACAACAAGCCAACCTAAACTTCCATAACCATCAAGCCCTTTAAGCGAGTTTATAATATCTGGTAGAAATGTACCTTGTACTACAAAACCAACACCCTCAGTAAAGTATGCAAGTATTAGTAATATCACATAAGTAGAAAAAATAGACTTTGAAAGTTTATGTTTTACTGCCCCTTGTTTTAATATCTTATCAAAAGATAGAATGTACATAGAGTAAAAAGAGACGACAAAAGCAAAGAGAGAAAGGGTAAGCCAAGCATCTGCCCAGTTCCCACTCTTTAGTACGTATTGGCTTATAAGTTCACTAGCTACTATGGCAATACCGATTCCAGTGAAATGTATACCCATAGCTTTAGTCTTGTCTTCATAGTTTAACTTTACCATTACCAAAGCTCCACCTACTATCAAAAGCATAGCTGAACCAAAACCTGCTACTACTCTAGATGCCAGCCACATCGTCTCATTTGTAGTCGTGGCTAAAACAAGAGTAGTTAAAACACTTAAAATAAGTCCAAGTCTAAAATATCTAACTTTTGTATTTATATCTTTCATAAAGATAGTAAAAATTGCACCAGATAAATAACCGGCAAAATTTAGAGACGCCAACACTCCTGCATCTGTAATAGTTAAAAAATCGTCTAACATAGAAGGAAGTAGCGAAGTAAAAGCAAATCTGGCAACACCGACACCTACAAAAATCGCCAGTATTCCCGCAAGAAGTATTGCTGCGTTATTGTTTCTATCTAGTAAGTTTATTTTCATAATATTTTCTCTTTTAAAAAGCAGCCTACTCCATAAGGCTTTTTAGAGTAAAACTCTTTTGAGTGATTTACTATAAGTGCATGATACTCTTGAAAAACTATAACTTGTTCTTTCTCATCTTTTATACACTCTTTGAGAGCTTTTTGCATCAGTTGTTTCATATCTTGATATTTTGCCTTTTCATCTATAAGTCCAAGCGTTAGCAGTACTCTTTTTGTATATGCATCTACTTTAAACTCAGGCGAATTATATCCATATAAAAGTATAGAATCAGCCGTCTCTTCGCCAATACCTAAAACTGACAAGAGTTCATCTCTAGTAGGAGTTCTAGCATCAAGCACTTCAAAAAAGTCAATAAATCCCAAAATATATTTAGCTTTTTGGTTATGATATCCAGATGCCTTGATAGCAAGTTTTAGCTCATCTATATTCATCTCTTTGATAGCCTTAGAGCTAAGTGCATTTTTCTCTTTTAAATTATTCAGTGATTTCACAACAGAAGTAAAAGTTGTATTTTGAGTTAGTATAGAACCTAAACATACCTCAAAAACTTCCAACTGATTTTTAGGATACAAGTAATCATGTGGATGGTATGACTCATCGTTGTTTATAAACGGCCACCAACCTTGAGGACCATAAGCTTCATGAAGCAGTTCATAAATCTCATATATTTTATTTGTCTTTTTCAAATGTAACTCCTGCACAAAGCAAATTATAAAAATTATACCAAACACTAAGGCAAAATATAGGATAATAAATAAAATTAGGAGAATGAATTTGGTTTTAAGATTTATAGAGGTTATTGGCGATAAAACAATAAGCACAATATCCTCATTCTTTGAAGCGTTAAAATTCACATCTATATGTCTTATTCACATGGCCAAACCGGCTAGCTATAACCCTGCTATGAGGATGGTTCTTACAAAACAGATATATTTTACAGCAGTAGGTATCATTCCTCTCTTTACTACTATGGCTGTTTTATTTGGCTCTGTAATCATCGGTGTCGTAATTGCTCTTGCCACAGAGTACGGCTTACAAGATGAAATCGGCTCTATTATCATTACCTTTGTTATAGATGAGTTCTCTCCATTTTTTACAGCCCTTTTGATTTCTCTTCGCTCAGGGACAGCTGTAAATACAGAGATAGCAGTTATGAATGTAAATCAAGAATTAAATACACTTAGACAGTACAATATAGACTTAATTGATTACCTATTTTTGCCAAGAATTATCAGTGGTATGATTAGCGTTGTCTCGCTTTCAATTTTATTCGCAGTTATTATTCTTAGTAGTGGTTATCTTTTTACTCTTTTTTATATGAACATGGATTTCCATACTTACAAATATCTACTTATCAATGCTATTGAAGTAAAGGATTTAGTTGTTTTACTGCTTAAAAGTATGGCTTTTGGGTTTGTTACGATGCTTATCCCCATATATAGCGGACTTAAAACTACTAGTGCATATACAGCAATTCCTATCTCTGTTTTAAACGGTATGGTTAAACTCTTTGTCGCATTATTTTTTATTGAGGTGTTATCATTACTACTACAATCACTGTAAAACTATTTAACCAGTACTCTGAGATAGGTGACTACATAAACACTATAGATGAACACTCACTCATCTCTAAAAAAACACCTCTTATATCAAACCTTGATATGCTTGAAAATATTGCTCTTATAAAAGAAGTACATGAGCATATGCCAACAAAAAAAGCACAAGAAGAAGCAAAAGAGTCTCTTAAAAAGATAGAGTTGGAAAATATTGGACTAAACAGGTTAAATCAATGTAACTCTTATGAAGTTTTTTGTGTATGTTTTATACGTGCACTTATGACTAAAGAATCTGATGTTATAATAGTAACTCCATTTCATTTAATAGATAATCTCAGAAATATAAAAACAATAATATCTATAGTAGAAAAATTACAAGTAAAGAAAAATATCTTAATCTTAGATACTATCTCAAACGAAATCCACTATAAGGACTCTTCATGCAATATAGTAAAATGAAACTTGCTGTAGGTATTTTTGTCATCACACTTTTTATAACTATAGGTACATTTCTTTACCTTGTACTCGAAGACAAGGGAACGTTTAACAAAAGATATAACTACCACTTCACAACAGATAGCGCTGCATTTTTCAGTGTTGGAATGCCACTTAAATTTTCCGGTTTCAATATTGGTGTAATTGATAATATCTCACTAAATGATGATGGAACTGTTTATATGACTTTCTCCGTTGATGAGACAAATAGAAGATGGATAACAGAGGGAACTGTTTTAATGACTATAAAGCCTCTTATAGGATCTGCGCATATAGAAGTTTATTCTGCGATTGATAATGAAGTTCTAGAAGCTAGCACTGAACTTATAATGCTTCAAAATGATGATATCAATGACATGATCTCAAAACTAGAACCTGCTGTAGATAAGATACTAAGTATTATAAATAACTTAGATTCTATCACTTCTGATATTGCGAGAGATGACTCTGACCTTAAACAGACGATGCAAAATATTAAAGAGTTTACAGCCAAACTATCTAATAGTGATTCTATTCTTAGTAGCATTACCGGTGATAAAGAGTCTACAAAAAGAATTATTGCATCTCTAAATAAAACTACAGAGATTATGAAAGAACTTCACACAATCAGCAAAAATATATCTAAAACCACTTCATCTTTAGATGCAGATATAATGAATCCTGCGTCTTCATCTATAAAAGAGTTAGATGCAATTATGAAAGATGTAAAACAAAAACTAGATGCACTTGATGGTACAGTTAAAGCTGTAGGAAGTTATGATAAAGATCTTATAGAGCTAAAAGAGCAGATATCTGTAAGCGTTCAAAAATCAAACCAGATTATGGATAAGGTTGATTCACTGATGCAAGATGAAGAGAAAAAGGAGGTAACTCTACCATGATCAAAATAGCTTCTTTATCTATAAGTTTACTACTGTTCTCAGCCTGTTCTTTTAAGTCTCCACCAAACCAGTGGCAGTACCAAAGTACAACAGCCTTTGACTCATACACAAAGAACTTTCTAAGTGCTAACGATGCTTTGGCTAGAAATGATCTCAGCAGAGCTATTAAACATGCAAAGCAAAGTGCTAATTTAAAAATGCTTGCTCGCATATACCTAGGAAAGTGTGCTTTAAATATTAGTGTTGGTATAGAGGATAGTTGCCAGAATTATTTGAATATATCTGATCTAGTAAATGACAACGCTCTAAATGCTTACTACAGTTTTATAACACTGAAGTCTAATACTTCCATAGAGAACCTAAACAGCCAATACAAAGACTTTGCTTTACTTCTTAAGAATAAAGATTTTACCAAAGCAAACAGTGAAATCTTAAATATACAAAAGCCTACCTCTAAACTTCTAGCGGCATCCCTTATAAAAGATAAACTCACTCAATCAAGTAGATATGAAATGATAAAGAGTGCATCTTTTTACGGCTACAAGAAGAGTGTACTTTTTTGGTTAAATGAAGCGATGATTAAAACGACAAATGAAGATGAACGTAAAAATCTATATAAGAAAATTTATATTTTAAAGTCAGGTGATTAAAAACGACCCCAAGGAGGATGGGATCTATGCATAATCTTAGAGTCAAGTTAAGACCATACATGGAGAATCGTAAAAGTATTATATATCTTAATAGTTACGAAAGTGTTAACAAAGTCTTATCTCTTTTTAGATAATATTACTTATATCAAAATACAAGCCATATTTAGCAAAAGTACAATAAATCAAGGACAACTATATGACAAAATGTAATTCACTACAAGAAGTTAGAACAGCGATAGATAAGTTAGATGACTCGCTCGTAGAGTTAATCTCAGAGCGTAGCCATTTGATTCGTCAAGCTGCAGCATTTAAAGAGAGTGTAGAGGAAGTAAAAGCTGATGATCGCATAGATTTTATCATGCAAAAAGTTCGTCACAAGGCAATTGAGCTTGATGTGTCCCCAAATATGATCTCTGATCTTTTTACAATTATGATAAATGAAATGGTTGAAACAGAAATATCAGAATTCAGAAACAAACAAACATATTAAAATAAATATGAAATTTCTTTTATTACTAAGCATAAGCTTGTTTACCCTTCTAGCATCAGACGCTTTTATAACTCCAAGTGAACTAAAGAGTTCTCTTGAAGATAAAAACTTGGTCATTATTGATGTAGCAGATGCTGCTATATACAAAGCTAGTCACATTACAGATGCTATTAACTCTGATGTGTCTAAATTTATAAATCAAGAACCAGAAAATATATACTCACTTATGAATTCACAACAACTCATACAAAAAGAGTTAAGAAAACTTGGCATAAACCAAGATTCAAAAGTAGTTATATACTCTCATAACACGAATAATGATATTTTAAATTCAAGTTATTTAGCATTTATACTTCTTTACAGCGGTTTTGAGAACATAACTATTTTAGATGGTGGATATATGGCTTGGGTCTTTAAATACGAAAGGTTAACTTCATCTATACTACCTGACTCAAAAGATGAAGGAAATATAGTTGTTGAGCCTAATAAACATCTACTTGTTAACCGCGACAGAGTTCTAAGCACTCTTGCTTCAACACCAACGCTAGATGCAAGATCTCCGCAAATGTACTATGGGGTAGAGCGTTCCGATAAAGTTTCGTCTATCGGCCATATCTCATATGCTAAAAGTAGTTTCTATAAAGACAAGTTTTTAAGAGATGGTACACTAAGAGTAGAAAAAGAACTTGATGAAATTTTTATTTCTGGACATGAACTTAATAGCAGTGATGAAGTTATAGTATATGCAGATAATGCTTTTACTGCAAGTATGGAGTTCTATATTTTATATAAACATATGGGATTTAAAAATACAAAGCTATATGAAGCTTCACTTTTAGAATGGGGAAATACTTTAGATTTACCTATGACTAGATTTAAATGGGAGTAATGCTTTTAACATGAGCATATGGAAGATTTTAAATAAAATCTTCACAGAAGCTCATATTTTTATTTGTAACGATAAGTGATACGTCCCTTATCAAGAGAGTACGGTGTTAATTCTAATTTAACTTTATCACCTGGAAGTATTTTAATATAGTGCATACGCATTTTACCTGCAATATGACATAAAATAATATGTCCATTTTCTAATTCAACACGGAAAGTTGCATTTGGTAATGCTTCAATAATCTTGCCGTCAACTTCTATAACGTCAGCTTTAGCCATTTATAAGTCCTTTTTATAACTCTTAAGCAAGAGATAATATCTCAGCTTTACCATTGATAACAGCAACAGTATGCTCATAGTGTGAACCGCGTAAATTATCGGCACTAACAACATCCCACTTATTTTCTAAAATAATTGGTTTTGATTCTTTTTGACAGATCATCGGTTCAAGACAAAAAACCATTCCGTTTTTTATCTTTGGACCAGATTTAGGATTTTTACCATCTAGATAATTTGGTATTTCAGGCTCTTCGTGAGGCTTTTTACCAATCCCATGTCCACAAAAACTGTGCAGAGGAACAAAACCTCTAGCTATAATAAACTCTTCCAAAATTAAAGATAACTCTTTAAATCTCATACCCTCTTTAATCTCGCCGATAGCATTGTAAAGAGAATCTTTAGCACATGCTATTAACTCTTCATCTAGTTTATCAACTTTACCAACAGGAACTGTGACTGCAGCATCTCCGAACCATCCATCAAGCTCTGTACCAATATCATAACCTATTACATCACCCTCTTTGAGTTTATAATCTGTTGGGATACCGTGAATAATAACTTGATTAAGTGAAGTACATACTGCATTAGGGAAGCCGTAGAGACCCTTAAAAGATGGCCTAGCACCATGAGATCGGATATAATCCTCTCCCATAGCGTCTAACTCTCTTAAAGAGATTCCTACTTTTGTGTTTTTAGCAAGAAGTTCTAACGCACCACCAACAATTCTGTTAGCAGCACGTAGTTTTTCAATTTCCTGAGGTTTTCTAAGCGCAATGGCCATTATTTATAGTCCAACTGCACTTAGTGTCTCATATTTACTCATGTAAACTTGAGCCTCAATTTTTCTCATAGTATCTAGAGCAACTTGAACAACGATTAAAACCGCTGTACCACCAAAGAAGAAAGGTACACCCATCCCCTTGATTATCATAAATGGCAGAGTCGCAACAAGACCAAGATATAGAGCACCTGTAAAAGTTAATCTACTAGCAGTTTCATTTAAAAACTCCATAGTAGCGTTACCAGTACGAATACCTGGAATAAATCCACCTTGTCTTTTTAGATTTTCTGAAATATCTTTTGCATTGAATGTAATCGAAGCATAAAAGAATGCAAAGAAAACAACAAAAGCAAATGTTAAAAAGTTAAAAAAGTAACTATTAGGACTTAACAAGTCAGCGATTCCCTGAATAGTAGGGTTTGTACTACTTGATAAAACTGTCATAGGAAACATTAATATCGCAGAAGCAAAGATTACTGGAATAACACCAGCTAAGTTTACCTTGATAGGAATATAGTTCATTACTCTTTTGTTTTGATTTTGCATCATAACTTTTTTGGCGTAGGTAACAGGTACACGACGCTCACCAAGTTCAACGTAAATAATGATTGCAACAGTACTCATTATAAGAGCAAGAATTGCAATTACAGTTAAGAAACTCATAGCACCAGTATTTACCATTGTAATTGTTTGACCAATTGCACCTGGAATTGCTGAAACGATACCGGCAAAGATAATAAGTGAAATACCATTACCGATACCACTTTGTGTAATCTGCTCACCAATCCACATAAGTAACATTGTTCCCGCTAGCATTGATACAGCAGAAAGTATTATAAATGTATTATGATCAGCTAAAATTGCACTATTACCACTTGGACCAGTTAAACTTTGAAGACCGACACTAATACCGATAGCTTGGATAATTGTAATAACAATAGTCGCATAACGAATAATTTGCATATACTTAACCATTCCGTCACGTTCTTTTTTCATTTGACCTAAAGGAGCAAAAGTAGCAGCTAGAAGTTCCATGATGATTGAAGCGGTGATGTAAGGCATAATACCAAGAGCGATAATAGACATTCTCTCAACAGCATTTCCACTAAACATATTAAATAAACCTAGTGCGTCAGCTTGGTGTGAATCGAAGAATGAAGCGATAACAGCAGTATCTACGCCCGGTACTGGCACATAAGCCAGCAAGCGGTAGATGAATAAAAACCCGATAGTAATAAGTATCTTATTTACTAGATTTTTATTCACGACTATTTACCTGTTGTAGTAACGTTGTCGTCTTTAATTTTTGATGCTAGATCTTTAGCAGAAGCACCAACTAATTTTACTTTAGAAACAGATGCAGCAATTTTGTGAACACTACGGATAGATTCCATAGTAATTTCAGCTAATCCAGCAACTGCTTGAATTCTCTCAACATTAATAACATAAGGTTTTATGTTGCGAGAATGAAATCCAACTTTAGGAAGTCTTTTTGCAAGTTGCATTTGACCACCCTCGAAATTTCTTTTTCTCTTATAACCTGAACGAGATTTCTGACCTGTTTGACCACGTGCTGCAGTCTTACCAGTTCCAGAACCTTGTCCACGACCAACTCTTTTACGGTTACATGAAGAACCTTCTGCTGGTGATAAATTTTCAATACCCATTCTCTATCCTTTTATACGAGTAAGTGCTTCAACTGTAGCACGAACAAGTGTTCCTGGATTGTTTGAGCCAATTGACTTTGTAAGTATGTCTTGAATACCTGCAAGTTCAAGAACAGGACGAGCTGCTCCACCTGCAATAACACCTGTACCTTCAGATGCCGGCTTCAGAAGAACACGACTTGCATTGTATTTATGCTCAATATCATGTGCTATTGTTGTACCTTTGATACTAACAGTAGTTAGGTTTTTAAAAGCGTTATCAACAGCTTTACGGATTGCGTCTGGAACTTCCTTCGCTTTACCCATACCATAACCTACAGTACCATTTTTATTACCAACTACGATAAGTGCAGTAAAACGAAATCTTCTACCACCCTTAACAACTTTAGTAACACGACCAATGTTTACAATTGATTCTTCAAAATCTTCTCTATTGATTTCCATATCAGCCCCTAAAACTTAATTTCGTTAGCACGAAGTGCGTCACCAAATGCAGCTATAACGCCGTGGTATTGGTAACCATTACGGTCAAATACAACTTCAGAAACGTTAGCTTTTTTAAGTGTTGCAGCAAATGCTTCACCTAGTGCAGCAGCACCTTCTTTGTTTGATTTATGACCTGTTGACTTTGAGTTAAGCGCCGCTAATGTTGTTGCAGTTGCATCATCAATAGCTTGTACACTTAAATAACGATTTGAACGAAATACAGAAACACGAGGAAGTGAAGCACAACCAGATATCTTTGCACGAATACGACGCTTACGCTTTAAACGATTAGCAATTTTCGATTTTAATACTTTAGCATTCATTTATACTCCTCCCTTATTTCTTAGCTGTTTTACCGGCTTTACGCACGATATGCTCTTCCATGTATTTAACACCTTTACCTTTGTAAGGCTCTGGCGGACGGAATGATCTAATCTCTGCAGCTACTTGACCAAGCGTTTGCTTGTCATAGCTTTTAAGAGTAATAACATTCTTCTCTACAATAGCTTCTATAGCTTCTGGTAAATCATAATTAATATCATGAGAGTGACCAAGTTGAAGATTAAGTACGCGACCTTTAACAGCAGCACGGTAACCAACACCATTGATTTCTAATTGCTTAGTGTAACCAGTAGTTAAACCAACAACGATATTTTGAGCTAATGCTCTATATGTTCCCCAGAATGCTCTATGAACTTTCTCTTGTGATTTTGCAGCAAAAGTTAAAGTGTTTCCTTCTAAAGAGAAGTCAACATTTCCTTTTGTATCTAAATCAATACTATTTTTGCCTTTAGCAAAAGTTATAACATTTCCATTTGTACTAACATTAATGTCAGCAGCAAATTCTACAGGTAATTTACCAATTCTTGACATGCTATCTCCCTACCAAACTGTACACATAACTTCGCCACCAATGCCAAGCTCAAAAGCTTTGTCATTTGGTAGAACGCCGTGTGATGTACTAACAATAATAGTTCCGTAACCATTTTTGAAACGCTTAATGTCTTCTTTACCTTTGTAAACACGTCTACCAGGTTTAGAAACTCTTTTTATCTCGTTGATTACGGTTTTACCTTCTTCATTGTACTTAAGTACAACTTTGATAGTTTTCTTAACGCCATCTTGAACAACGTTACAACTCTCAATATAACCTTTTTCTACTAAGATATTTGCTACAGACTCAACACTCTTAGAGTGAACTAGAGTAGTAACTGGTAATCTTCTCATACCCGCATTACGAACACGTGTTAATGCATCTGATACTAGATCATTTATTGCCATTATTTTTCCTTATGTGTAGTTATTTTACAATTACTTATAAATAACTGCTAATGAATAGTAGTTTCCTCTTGGATTACCAAGAAGACTTTCTAACACCTGGGATTAATCCCTCATTTGCCATTTTTCTAAAACAAATACGACAGATACCAAAGTCACGAAGAACTGAGTGTGGACGACCACAAATCTGACATCTTGTATAACCACGAACTTTGAACTTAGGTTCTCTTTTCGCTTTAGCGATCATTGACTTTTTAGCCATTAGTACTCCCTTTAGTAAAAGGCATACCCATTTTCTCTAAAAGAGCAAATCCTGCCTTATCTGAATCAGCAGTTGTAACAACTGTGATATTCATACCATGAATTTGCATGATTGAGTCATAACCAATTTCTGGGAAAATAAGTTGCTCTTGAAGACCGAAGTTATAGTTACCACGACCATCAAAACCATTTCTTGGAACACCACGGAAATCTTTCACACGTGGAAGTGCGATAGATACTAGACGATCTAAGAAGTTATACATATTTTCACCACGAAGTGTTACACGGATACCAACTGGCATACCTTCACGAACTTTGAAACCAGCAACTGATTTCTTAGCGATTACAGTAGTTGCTTTTTGACCAGCAATTGTTGTAATTGTATCTTCGATGTTTTTGATAAGTTTATTATCTTTCATTGCAAAACCAGCACCAACAGAAATAATTATTTTTTCTACTTTTGGTGTTTGCATAGGATTAGCGATACCTAAGTCAGCTTGTAATTCAGATTTTAAACCTAAATATTTTTCTTTTAAACGAGCCATCTAATTATGCCTCCACTTTACGTACATTTGAAATATCTATAGGCATCTCTTTATTGATATGTCCGCCTTTAGTATTATCTTCTGTTGGTTTGATAGCTTTCTTAGCAACTTTACAACCCTCAACAATTACCTTATTATTCTTAGGCATTACTTCAAGTACAGTAGCTTTAGTTCCACGATCATCACCAGCGATAATTTCTACAGTATCGCCTTTTTTGAAATTAAATTTTGCCATTAAACAACCTCCGGTGCAAGAGATACTATTTTCATAAATCCAGCATAACGAACTTCACGACCAACAGGTCCGAAGATACGAGTACCAATTGGCTCTCTCTTGTCATCAAGTATAACTGCTGCATTGTCATCAAAACGGATAAGAGAACCGTTTTCACGGTGAACCTCTTTAGCAGTTCTTACAATAACAGCTTTTACAACTTTACCTTTTTTAACTTTAGCAGTTGGAGTCGCTTTTTTAACAGAAGCAACGATAACGTCACCTACTGATGCATAACGACGCTTAGAACCACCAAGTACCTTAATACACATAATCTCTTTTGCACCTGTATTATCAGCTACAACTAAACGAGTAAAACCTTGGATCATTACTTAGCTCCTGATACTACTGTTTTAAGTCTAAAAGATTTAGTCTTAGAAAGTGGACGACATTCGATTGCAATAATCTCATCGCCAACTTTTACTTCATTACGCTCATCATGTACTAAGTACTTTTTGAAACGTTTTACAACTTTGTGGTAACGAGGATGCATTACACGACGCTCAACAACGATAGATACCGTTTTTTCGCCTGCAATAGTAACTACTTTACCTTGAATTTCACGCTTATGTGTCATTGCCAAGCCCCTAGTTTGCCACTGCAGTAAGTGCAGTGTTGATTTTAGCAATGTCTTTTTTAGCGATACGAAGTTCACTAGTATTATTTAATTGCATCATCTTTTGTTTTATTTTCAAAGTAAACAGTTCTGTTTTCTTCTCTTTCAGCATAGCATTAAGCTCTGCTGAATTTTTATCTGCTAAATCAGAATATTTCATTGCTCATCTCCGCAGTAATTATTTTAGTTTTGAATGGTAACTTGTGCATTGCAAGAGTTAACGCTTCACGAGCGATATCATGCGGAACACCAGCCATTTCAAAAATTATACGACCAGGTTTAATGTTCATAACCCACTGGTCAACTGAACCCTTACCTTTACCCATACGAGTTTCAAGAGGCTTAGCAGTTAACGGTTTAGCAGGGAATACACGAATCCAAATCTTACCATTTCTTTTGATGTGACGAGTAGCTGAAATACGAGCTGCTTCAATCTGACGTGAGTTAATACGACCTGCTTCAACCGCTTTAAATGCGATATCACCAAATGCTAATGTATAACCAGAACGAGCGTAACCACGGTTACGACCTTTCATTACTTTACGATATTTTGTTCTTTTTGGCATTAACATAATTAATCAGCCTTTCTCGGAGCACGTTTTCTTGGGCGCTCGTTTTTCTCATCTTTTACTTCTGCAGGGATACCTTTAGTAAGTACCTCACCTTTGAAGATCCACACTTTAACACCGATAATACCGTATGTAGTATGAGCTTCTGCAAAACCATAATCGATTTTTGCACGAAGTGTATGTAAAGGAACACGTCCCTCTAAATACCACTCAGTACGAGCCATTTCAGCTCCACCAAGACGACCTGCAACTGCAACTTTAATACCTTTAGCGCCAGAACGTTGTGCACCTTGCATAACTTTCTTCATAGCACGTCTAAAAGCAACACGACGTTCTAACTGAGTAGCTACATTCTCAGCAACAAGTTGTGCTGAAGTTTGAGCTTTTTTCTCTTCTTTGATATTAACAGAAACTGTTTTACCAATTAATTTTTGAAGTGAAGTCTTAAGTTTTTCAATGTCCGCGCCTTTTTTACCAATAATGATACCAGGGCGAGCTGCAACGATAGTTACACGAAGTCTCTTAATTGTTCTTTCTATAATGATGTTTGCAACACCAGCATAGTAAAGCTCTTTTTTCAAAAATGTACGAATCTTGTGATCTTCACCTAAACAAGCCGGAGCTGTTTTAAAATTAGGGAACCAACGGCTCTCCCAATTACGGTTGATACCAAGACGTAAACCAATAGGATTAACTTTTTGACCCATATTATTTACCCTCCACTTCTACTAAGATATGTGCTGTTGGTTTTCTAATACCTGAAGCCATACCACGAGCACGTGGACGGAAACGTTTAAGTACAGGACCATTGTCAACACGACATGATTTAACAATACAATCTTCAGCTTCCATACCACTATTAGCAACTGCAGATGCAAGTACTTTAGAGATAATTTTAGCTGCCTTATTAGGAGTAAATTCTAAAGATGCTAATGCAAGTTCTGCATTCATACCTTGAACTTCTCTTGCTATAAGACGAGATTTAATTGGTGATACACGGATAAACTTTAATAATGCTCTAGCCATGACCTACCCCTTCTTCTGAACTGAGCCCTTATGGCCCTTAAATGTACGAGTTGGTGCGAATTCACCAAGTTTATAACCAATATGGTTCTCTGAAATGTGAACAGGAACGAATTGACGTCCGTTGTGAACATTTAATGTAAAACCAACCATTGCAGGTATAACCATTGATCTTCTTGACCAAGTTTTAATAGGTTTTTTGTTGCCTTCAGCCTTAGCTGTTTCAACTTTTTTCATTAAATGGTCATCAACAAATGGACCTTTTTTTACTGAACGAGCCATTAGCCTACCCTTTTTGCATTTGGTTTACGGCGAGTAATAATAAGTTTATCACTAGCTTTCTTGCGACGAGTTTTAGCACCCTTCGTTGGTTTACCCCATGGAGTAACTGGGTGACGACCTGAGTTCGTTTTACCTTCACCACCACCATGCGGGTGATCAATTGGATTCATTGCTGAACCACGAGTCTGAGGACGAATACCTAAGTGACGTTGACGACCAGCTTTAGCGATAACAATGTTACCAAACTCTTCGTTACCAACTGAACCAATAGTAGCAAGACATTCGCCTAATACTAAACGCATTTCAGATGAAGGCATACGAAGTGAAACGTACTTACCATCACGACCCATAATCTGAGCAGAAGTTCCAGCAGCACGACACATTTGTCCGCCCTTACCAGTTTTAAGCTCGATATTATGAATTAATGTACCCACTGGGATATTTTTTAATTTCATTGTGTTACCAGGTTTAATATCTAAACCAGCATCAGCAGTAGAAACAGTATCACCAACAATCAAACCTTTTGGTTGAAGAATATATCTCTTCTCACCATCAGCATAAGATATAAGTGCGATACGACAGTTACGGTACGGATCATACTCAATAGCGCTTACAGTAGCTGGAATATCAAATTTATTTCTTTTGAAATCAACGATACGGTAAAGCTTCTTAGCACCAGCTTGACGGTGACGAGATGTAATACGACCATTATTGTTACGACCTGCATGAGCAGGTAATTTAACTAGTAATGAACGAACACTTGCTTTTGCAGTAATGTCAGACGAATCAACATTAGTGTAAAAACGACGAGATGGAGTTATCGGTCTATAAGTTTTAATTGCCATCTTATACCGCCAAACTTTCTATTTGTGCACCCTCTGGTAACTTAACATAAAACTTTTTGAAGTTATTTTGTTTACCAGCAACACCACGGAAACGTTTTGTTTTTCCGCTTTGATTAAGTGAGTTAATTTTACTTGGAATAATTCCAAAATACTCACGAAATACCTCTTTAAGACCTGTTTTAGACATACGTGTAGAAGTTTGTACAACAATAACGTTGTCTTCTTGCATACCTAAAGTCTTTTCTGTATAAAGTATAGATTTAATATCTGTAATATCTGCCATTATTTAGCCTCACCTACAAGATTTTCCCATACCGCTTTCTCGATCACAATAGAACGATAATTCGCAGCTAAATAAGCATTTAATTCATTTGATTCAATTACATAAGTACTTGAAAGATTATCAAACGCTAAAAAAGTATTTTCATCTAAAAGAGATTTTACTATTAGTACATCTCTTTGGTTTAGTGCTTTAAACATTGCGTTTGCATCTTTAGTTTTACCAGATGCGATTTCAATGCTGTCAACGATGAAAAGACTACCGTTTTGTGCATGCTCGTTAAGAGCAAAGTTAAGAGCAAGTTTCTTTTGCTTCTTATTAACTTTAAGGTCATAATTACGATTGTTCTTAGAACCAAATGCTTTACCACCACCCACAAAGATAGGAGAACGACGTGAACCAGCACGAGCGCGACCGCCACCTTTTTGAGCCCATGGTTTCTTACCACCACCTCTAACTTCACTTCTACCTTTTGTAGTAGCAGTGTTTGCACGTTGTGCAGCCTGAGCTGACTTAACATACAAGTACAAGTTGTGAGGGTTAATACCAGAAAAACTCTCTGGTAATGCTAACTCAGATGCTTTTTCCATTTTATTATTTAAAACGATTGCACTCATTATTTAGCTACCTTTACACGACCTAGAGCACCGTTTGGACCACTAACTGAACCAGACACCGCAATGATGTTATTTTCAGCGTCGAAAGAAACGATCTCATTCTTAACACTGTTTTGTGTATTTCCGTAATGTCCTGGCATTTTCTTACCTTTCATTACACGACCTGGCCACTCTGCATTACCGATTGAACCTGTTCTACGACCCATTCTATGACCGTGAGATGCAGGACCACCACCGAAATTCCAACGTTTCATTGCTCCAGCAAAACCGCGACCTTTAGTGATGAAAGAAGATTTTAAAACTTTAGCTTCTGCTAAAGGTGTTAAATCTAAATCACCAGCTTCAGTGTTAGCTACTTCTAAAGTAACTAGACGGTTAAACTCAGATGAAAGGCTATATTTCTTTTGCTGACCTTCAATTGACTTATTCATTTTTTTACCGCTGTTGTAAGCAACAATTGCGATACCTTCATTAACTTCACATACTTTTTGGTCTAAAACTCTTAAAAGAGTAACAGCCTGACTTGGTACTGTGATTGTTCGGCTCATACCGATTTTTTCAACAATATATTCCACGATGGCTCCTTACTTATCCATAGAGCGAACTTCAACGTCCACTTCCGGTGCAAGATCAAGCTTCATTAAAGAATCTACTGTTTCTGGCGTAGCAGAAACGATATCAATAACTCTAGCGTGCATACGGATTTCAAACTGTTCACGAGCTTTTTTGTTAACGTGAACTGATTTCAATACTGTATATTTACGAATCTTTGTTGGTAAAGGGATCGGACCACGAATTGCGGCACCTGTACGCTTTACAGCCTCAACTATTGATGCTACTGATCTATCTAATACACGATGATCGTATGCTTTCAATTTTAAACGAATTTTTTCCATGTTTTTCCTTCTAAAGAACTCGTTAGGTCTCGCCTAACTATATTAAGGGAGTGGAATTGTACCAAAACAAAAGTCTATATCCAAGGCTTTAGGGGGGTAAAAAGTGAAATTCCTTAAAATTTATTTCCTTTAAGTAAGGAAATGATAAAATTACATTATGGAAATATTACTACAAGAACTATATAAAACTGATATACATTTAGATAAATTTCACTTTAGAAAAGTCTATTTGAAAGATGAAAGTTATCAAATCAATGGAATAACTCAAAGCGGAAAGTCCAAATTAGTTAAAAATTATCTTCTTGGTCTAAAAAAAAATACATATCTATATATAGACTGCAATGATATTAGAATAAATATACAAGAGTTAAACAATAGTCTAACTAAATTTTGTAATCTTAACAAAATAGATACATTAGTTTTAGATAACTACATGCAAGAGATTAAGATAGCCAATGTTTCTCAGCTAATCCTATGTTGTGAAACTACTCTAAACATAGATTATCTAACCACACTGCAACTTTATCCACTTGATTATGAAGAATTTTTAGCTTATGAGCATAAGTATGACTCAACTGCACTAAATGACTTCTTTCAGCTTGGTGGCTTTCCATCCATGCATAAGGTTCTTAGTGATGAAAGAAATATCTATATTCAAAGGACACTCAAATACGCTTTACAGAGTATGGAGTTTGACATATTGGTGTTTTGTGCAAAGATGATGGCTCAGAAAATATCTCCATATTCTATATATGAGCGTTTAAAGCAGACAACAAAAATATCAAAAGACAAACTATATAAATCATATGAGAGTCTATGTAGTAAGAACTATATACATCTACTAGAAAAAACCAATCATCCTAAGGCTACAAAAAAGATATACCTCTGTGATATATCACTAAAATCAGCACTTAGTCTTGATAAACACTTTGGTAGACTCTTTGAAAATATGGTTTATCTGGAACTTTTAAAATCAGGGACTAAATGCTTTTATTATGATGGTATTGATTTTTATATTCCAGAGAAAGATGAAGTGATACTATGTAAGCCCTTTGCAGATGAAAGAACCCTCTTTAAAAAGATGGAGTCTATAGAAGCCTTTATTTTTAGTTATGGTATAAAAAAAGTTACAGCAATTACAATGAATAGAGAAGGTAGTGTAAGTCATCCTTTTTCAAGGGTTGAGATGCTACCATTCGATATATGGGCAATAGGAGATTAGATGTTATGTGGGATAGATGAAGCGGGACGTGGACCGATTGCGGGAGATTTAGTAATGGCTGGATGCATACTAAACTCTCAGATAGATGGTTTAGATGATTCTAAAAAACTTACTGAGAGAAAAAGAGAGGCTCTTTATGAGTTGATAATTAAAGACTCTGATTATCATATAGTAAAAGTCTCTCCTGCGTCAATAGATGCTGATGGACTATCACTTTGCATCAAACGGGGACTTGAAGAGATCATGGCGAACTTAGAATGCGAAGAGTATCTATTTGACGGAAACTCTAACTTTGGGGTAGTTGGACTTCCTACTATGATAAAAGC
>JAQIBW010000268.1 GCA_027858865.1 Sulfurimonas sp.
CCACTGAGCTATTCCCGCAATTTTTCTTACACTTAATTTTTAAGTGAGCGGAATTATAGCCATTTAATTTTCGTTTGTAAAGAGTTTTTTTAGGAAATATAAAAAAAAATGGTATAATCGCATTTATATTATAAGTAGTATCATTTAACTAACAACTACACAGAAGGATTATTATGAGAAGCGACATCATAAAAAAGGGGTTTGATAAAGCTCCTCACAGATCATTACTAAGAGCAACTGGTCTTAAAGATGAAGATTTTGACAAGCCGTTCATCGGAATAGCAAACAGCTATATAGATATCATCCCAGGACATTTCTTCCTACATGAATATGGCGAAATAGTAAAAGCTGCTATTCGTGAAGCTGGTGGTGTACCATTTGTTTTTAACACTATCGGTGTTGATGATGGTATAGCTATGGGTCACGAAGGTATGCTTTACTCTCTTCCTTCTCGTGAAATTATCGCAGATTCCATAGAAACTGTTATGAATGCTCACCAGTTAGATGCAATGATTTGTATCCCTAACTGTGACAAAATCGTCCCGGGTATGATTATGGGTGCGCTTCGTGTTAATGTTCCTACCATTTTTGTTTCAGGTGGCCCAATGGCGGCTGGACATAAGGCAGATGGAACACCCATCGATCTTGCAACTGCTTTTGAAGCGGTTGGTGAACATGCTGAAGGTAAGATGACTGACGAAGAACTATATGAGATTGAGTGTAACGCTTGTCCAAGTGGTGGAAGCTGTTCTGGAATGTTTACAGCTAACTCTATGAATACTCTTTGTGAAGCTATGGGTATAGCACTTCCAGGAAACGGAACTATCTTAGCTATGACTCCTGAGCGTATTGAGCTTGTAAAAAAAGCAGCTCGTCGTATTGTTGAACTAGCAAAAATGGAAAACAACGAAAAATTTAGAATGAAAAATATTTTAAATGAGAAAGCTATTCATAATGCATTTGTTGTAGATATGGCAATGGGTGGAAGCTCAAATACTGTTTTACACCTTTTAGCTATAGCTAGAGAGTCAGACATTGAGTACAAGATAGAAAACATCAATAAAATCGCAGATAAAGTAGCTCACATTGCTAAAATATCTCCATCATTAACCACTGTTCATATGGATGATGTCAACAAGGCCGGTGGAGTTAACGCAGTTATGTGTGAGGTTTCTAAACGCAGTGGCCTTCTTAATCTTGATTCTCTTATGATTTCTGGTGAAACTTTAGCCCAAAGAATCGAGGGTTGCGAAATCCTTGATGAAGATATCATTCATACAAATGAAAATGCTTACTCTCAAGTTGGCGGTCTTTCTATCCTTTTTGGTAATCTTGCAACAGAGGGTGCAGTTGTTAAAACGGCTGGTATCACTGGAAACATGAAGCAGTTTAAGGGAACTGCTGTATGTTTTAACTCTCAGCCAGAAGCACTTTCTGGAATCATGAGTCATAAAGTTAAGTCTGGTGATGTTGTAGTAATTCGTTACGAGGGTCCAAAAGGTGGTCCAGGAATGCAAGAGATGCTTGCTCCTACTTCACTTATTATGGGTATGGGTCTTGGTGAGTCTGTTGCTCTTATCACTGATGGACGCTTCTCAGGTGCTACTCGTGGAGCATCTATCGGGCATATTTCTCCTGAAGCTGCTGAGGGTGGGGTAATCGCTCTTATAGAAGATGGTGATGAGATTGAGTTAGATACAGATGCTCACCTCTTACAGTTAAATGTAAGTGAAGAAATCTTAGCCAAGAGAAAAGCTAAGTGGACTCCTCATGTAAATCATGTAAAATCTAAATGGCTTAAACGCTACGCTTTACTAGTATCGAATGCATCAAACGGTGCTGTTTTAAAAACTGAATTATAAAAAAGGAAAATTATAAGTGAACGCAATTGCAATAAAACATAATGACGAGATTATTGATTTACAAACTGCTAAAGAGCTTGGGTTTGAAGGTGAACAGATTCATCTTGATAACTCCGCTGACTCTTTAGAAGTTCTTCGTCACTCAACAGCTCACTTAATGGCGCAGGCTATAAAGTCACTATATCCAGATGCAAAGTTCTATGTAGGACCAACTGTTAAAGAGGGTTTCTACTATGACTTTAAAACAGAATCTGAAATAGGTGAGGGTGACCTTAAAAAGATAGAAAAACAAATGTTATCTTTTGCTAAGAAAAAATATGAGATTGAAAAATATACTATCTCTATGGATGAGGCAAAAGAAAAGTTTAAAGATGATCATTTAAAGCTTGCTGTAATGGAGCGAATCACAGATGACAGAGTTAGCATCTACAAACAAGGTGAATTTGAAGACCTTTGTCGTGGGCCTCACTTACCATCTATTGGTCTTATCCGTTATTTTAAACTTACTAAAATATCTGGTGCTTATCTTGGTGGAGATTCTAAAAATGAGATGCTAACTCGTATATACGGTATAGCATTTGCAGATAAAGAGTCTTTAAAAGACCATATGACTATGCTCGCAGAAGCTGAAAAACGTGACCATAGAAAAATCGGTAACGAAATGAACCTTTTTACTTTCCGTGAAGAAGTTGGAGCTGGTTTTCCTATCTGGCTTCCGGCTGGTGGTAGACTTCGCGCAAGATTAGAGAGTCTGCTTTATAAAGCTCACCGTAAACGTGGATATGAGCCTGTTCGTGGGCCGGAGATGCTAAGAAGTGATCTTTGGAAAATATCTGGTCACTACGAAAATTATGGCGAAAATATGTATTTCACTAAAATAGATGATGTAGAGTTCGGTGTAAAACCAATGAACTGTGTTGGTCATATTAAAATATATGAAGATGAGTTACGTTCATACCGTGATCTTCCTATCAAATATTTTGAGTATGGTGTAGTTCATCGCCATGAGTTTACTGGTGCGTTGCATGGTTTATTTCGTGTTCGTGAGTTTACACAAGATGATGCACATATCTTTTGTACAACAGAGCAAATCGAAGAGCAAATCATCGAAGTGGTTGATTTTGTAGATAAAATCATGTCAACATTTGAGTTTGATTATAAGATGATGGTTTCTACTAAACCTGAGAAAGCTGTTGGAAGTGATGAAGTATGGGAAGTTTCTACACAGGCACTTAAAAATGCAATGGATAAAAATAACCTACCTTATGAAATAGACGAAGGTGGTGGTGCATTCTACGGACCTAAAATCGATATTAAGATTACAGATGCCATTGGTCGTGAGTGGCAATGTGGAACAATTCAGTTAGATTTTAATCTTCCAGAGCGTTTTGAACTTGAATATAATGGCGAAAATAACGATAAAATACAGCCAGTTATGATTCATAGAGCAATTTTAGGTTCTTTTGAGCGTTTTATTGGTATATTAACGGAACATTATGCTGGTGAGTTTCCAATGTTTATCGCTCCAACGCAAGTTGCAATAGTTCCAATAGCTGATACGCACAATGCTTATGCTAAGGAATTATCAGATAAACTTATCGATATAAATGCCGATAGTGAAATATATAACAAAAATGATTCTTTGAATAAAAGAATTAGAACAGCAGAAAAAACAAGAGTTCCTATGCTTGTTATCGTAGGTGATGAAGAGGTTGAAGGTAAAACTGTTGCAATTCGCGACAGAAGAACTAGAGAACAATATAATTTAAGCGAAGAAGAATTCTTGAAGCTTATACAAACTAAAGTAAATGAGGTAAATTTTTGAGCAAAAAAGACCGTGTCATAATGAATGACGATATCCGTGTAGCAGAGTTAAGATGTAGTATAGATGGAGGAGAGTCGTTAGGGATTATTTCTACTGATGAAGCTATGAGTAAAGCAAATGAGTTAGGTATGGACTTAGTTCTAATCGCTCCAACTGCAAAACCACCAGTTGCTAAAATCATGGACTACGGTAAATATAAATACCAAGAAGAGAAAAAACTTAAAGAGCAAAGAAAAAATCAGGTAAAAATCGTTGTTAAAGAGATTAAATTATCTGTGAAAATTGCAGACAATGACATAGCTTACAAAGTTAAGCATGCAAGAGAGTTCTTAGAAAAAGGATTTCATGTTAAGTTTCGTGTATTCTTAAGAGGCCGTGAAATGGCTCATCCAGGAGCTGGTAAAGAAGTTCTTCTAAGAGTTTGGCCAATGGTCGAAGATATAGGTGTTATGGAAAAACCACCTAAGTTTGAAGGACGCTACTTTAATATGTACGTAACTCCTCAAAAGTAGTATCATACTTTTGTGTAGTCGATTCCCTCTTCGCATGTAAAGACGAGCTTTTGTACAATCTCGTCTTCGCCTGTCTTTCCTTCTCCAAATTCATCTAAAAAACCAAGTTCAATCTTTCTCTCTCTTTGAGTGTAGATTTTTTCATAACTTAATAGATGTTCTATATATAAGTCATTCATGTTCCATCCTTGGTTAGAAATTTACATGAATAAAGTGTAAGAATAATGTTAAGTCTTATTTAGAGATTTTAGATTTTAATTCGTCTGCATCTATAGCATCTGCTACATATTTTATAACTACAAGATTTTCTGTTTCATTTACATACCATTCAGCAATATGCTCATGTTCAAGTTTATTTAGTTTATCCGTGTCTATATTATCTTGGGAAATAAATAGATGCGCGTGTTTAGTTGGGTTTTGTAGTTTAAGAGTCCATAATAACCAGACAGTTGCCAGAACTGCTACAGAGATGCCAATAGTCGCTCTATCACTAATGTCTAACATAAGACCTGCTAGCGTACCACCTATAAAGGTAGCAAAATAAGCGACAGAGTTAGAGATACCAAGAGCAGCACCTTTTTGGTGAACTTTTGCAAACTTTGTAATCATAGATTGTACAAGTGGCTCCATCATGTTAAATGCTATAAAGAACATTGAAACACCTACGATGAAAAGTGTACTAGATACAGTAAGACCCATAATTAAAAATGAACCTATAAACAGAACTATTGATACTAGAAAGATTTGCTTAGGTTTGTTGTACTTTTCACCGAATACTGCAGCAGGTCCCATAGCAATAAGACCAAGAACCATAGCTGGTAAGTAAGCCATATAAAGATCACTTGTTTTCCAAGCGAAAGCATCACTTGTTAATATAATAGGGATAAGAACGAATGCAACAGTCATCAAACCTTTTTGCATAGCATTGATAACAATCATATTTAAAAGATTTGAGTCCTTTAAGATATCAGAAGTTTTAGCTTTTTCGTGGTAAATATGTTTTATTCTTGGAGGAGTTGGTACTTTAGTAAATAGAAGGATTATAGCAAAAACAGATAGGCCTGCCGTGATAAAGAAAAGAGTATCGACACCGTAAGACGCTCCAATAACAGGTCCAAGTCCCATAGCAATGGCAAAACTTAGAGCAATCGTTCCACCCATAATCGCCATTGCTTTACCTCTAACTTCTTCTTCAACAAGATCTGAAATCATGGCAGTAATAACAGAACCGATAGCGCCAGCACCTTGCAAAAATCTACCTAGCATTAGAGTATATATATCTGTTGCAAATGCAGCGATAAGTGAACCTATTAAAAAGATAAGAAGACCAATAAGAAGAGTTGGTTTTCTTCCTATCTTGTCACTCATTACTCCAAATGGAACTTGAAAGATTGCTTGAGTTAGTGCATAACCACCAACGATGATACCAACTAAAAGAAGACTATCAGTCATTGAAGCGGCATATATAGATATAACAGGTAAAACTAAAAACAGACCTAAAAATCTAAGTGAGATTATAGCTGAGAGAGGGAAAATCTTTTTGAACATGTATTGCCTTTAAGGTAGTAAGATGTATTTTATTTGAGTATAATTTCGTGATTATATATAAAACAATATTACATATACTATAAGGAATGAAATTTGAAATTAGTTTTAGCTACATCCAATAAAGGCAAAGTTAGAGAGATACAAGCACTTTGCGAAGATTATGAAGTTATTCCATATAGTGAACTTATACAAGAGTTTGAAATTGTAGAAGACGGAGATACTTTTAAGGAAAATGCTCTTATAAAAGCAAGAGCTGTTTTTAAGGCTCTTGATGATAAAGATGTAATTGTTTTAGCAGATGATAGCGGAATAAGTGTAGATATACTTGATGGTAAACCTGGCATCTACAGTGCAAGACATGCTGGTGCAGATGCCAATGACAAAGATAATTTATATAAACTAATAGACGATATAAAAGTTAAAGGCGTCAAGTCTTCACCTGCTCACTATACAGCTGCAATAGCAATCGTTACAAAAAACGGTGAGCATTGTGTTCATGGTTGGATGCATGGAACTGCATTAGCAGAGGCAATAGGTGATGGTGGTTTTGGATATGACCCTATGTTTATTCCACTTGGGCTTGATAAAACACTTGGTGAGTTGGATGATGAAATTAAGAAAAAGCTTTCTCATCGTGCAAAAGCATTAAGTCTTGCAAAGAAAATTCTAAAAAGTTTTTAAGGCCCATCCCTGGATCTTAGATCATAAATCGATGACACATCCTTGAGCATCTTGAGTGATTTAAGAACTGTTTGTACCTAAGTTTTATAAAAACTTTTGACTAAGATTATAGAAAGAAATTTCTAGTCTATCCATAAATCTATGTAAGTGATTATTGTATCTGCTTATATTAGGCATAATACCTCCTAAGTAGTGAAAGTTTCTTTGATGAGCAAACATTTATGAAATAAATATTTAGCCAGAAAAGAAAAAAACTTACTCTATTGACAATGTCAAGGAAGACAAAGCAAATACTATTCCTATTAGTTAAATAGTATTAAAAGTATTACACCAAAGATGATTCTATAAACTCCAAAAGCAACAAAAGTGAACTTTTCTAAAAAAGCTAAGAAGAGTTTTATGGTCAGATATGCTACAAAAAATGAGACAACAAAACCAACTGCTAAAGTCATAAGATTAGCTTCACTAAACTCATGATAATGTTTTAATAAATCATAGGCTGTAACGGCACTCATAACAGGAAAAGCAAGTAAAAAACTAAATTCTGCACTGGCTTTTCTGCTTAGACCTACAAGCAGTGCCCCAATGATTGTTGACCCGGCTCTACTTGTCCCCGGGATAAGTGCAAAAATTTGGGCAAAACCAATGATGAGAGATTGTTTTAAGGTGACCTCTTCTACATCATCAATCAAAATGGTTTCACTAGGTATGAAAAACTTTTCAACAAGTAAAAATATCACACCACCAACTATAAACATGATAGCTACTATCTCTATACTATAAAGTGCTTTTATCTGTGATGAGAATACAAAACCAACAGCACCAATAGGAACGAATGCAAGAAAAACTTTAGTCCATAAATCTATTTTTTTGAAAGTGAATTTATCTTTATAGTTGAAGATAACAGCCAAAATAGCGGCGAACTGTATGATGACTTCGTAAGCTTTTGTTACATTTGACTGCTCGATTCCTAAAAACTGACTGGCAACTATCAAGTGCCCGGTAGATGAAATAGGTAAGAATTCCGTAAAGCCTTCTATTATCCCTAAAATTATTGAATCAATTATTGTCACTAAAAAACCTTTGTAATTAAAATTTTATTTTACTGTAATAATTCAAAATTTAAGTTATTTAGATATAATACTAGATTTTAAATTATT
>JAQIBW010000074.1 GCA_027858865.1 Sulfurimonas sp.
GCTCTATATCTTTTGTAGTAATTACTTTATCATAAACTCTAAACTTCTCTATCTCATTATATGCAAGTGATACGTCACCATTATGAATGTTTAGTAGATGTGCTATAGAGTATTTATCCATATTTACATCTTTTTCTTTCACAACTTCAGCAATGATATTTATGGCTTCATGATGAGTAGGATTGAAAAATCTAACGCACATAGTATTTTTTTTGTTAAATGCTTTGCTATAAGTTTTGTGGTCACTTCCATAGTAAGCATAAATGAAAAAATTTTCTTGGTTCTTTTCACATAAATCTACAAGGTCATCTAGTTCTTTTTTAGGAACTTTTTTTTCACTTTTAAGAACAAGTACATTTCGTCCACCAAAAAGAGAAGCTTGCGAAAGATGCGCTCTTGCACTTTTAAAGTCATATTCATCATAGTAAAATGTAAGGGCTGAAGCATCTTCTATATTGCTAAGCTGTTTTGTGTAGCTGTCTATGAGAAAACTACTCTCACCAAAAAATACAAAACTATTAGAGATGCTAGAGTTTTGTATATGTTTGTCTAACTCACTCTTGTACATCACTTGTTCCTACAACATGAGCAAATATTTTAGCTTTAGCTATATCCACTTTTTCGATGCACACTATGACATCTTGAAAGAGTACAGCATTTTCTGCTGAAGTTATAAAAATTCTTGCACCAGCAATCTCATCATGTATCTCAGCTTTGTACTCTGGTTCTGTAGTTGTGATTCTAGCTTTAAATTCTTTGTTTAGATTTTCATTTGCCCAACGAGAAAATTTTCTCTGTTGAAATTCTACTTCTATAGTACTAGCTTCTCTCTCTTTTTCACTTATTGTCATACTTAAAGCTTCTATATTTCTAAGAACATAAGAACCTTCCTCTGTATCATTGTTATTTATAGCTTTTAAAAGTCTATGTACAATTAGATCCGAGTAACGTCTAATCGGCGATGTAAAGTGTGTATAAGCTTCAAACCCAAGTCCAAAGTGACCGGCATTTAGAGGAGCATACTTAGCCTGCATCTGAGAGCGAATAATTAGTGTATCTACTTCTGATTCTAAGTCCATTTCTCTAGCTTGTCTCTGGATATCTGTAATAGTCTCTTTTATAGAGTTCTTAATATCTATAGACATCCCGATTCCAGCTAGTTCTTGGTAAAGGAGTTGCAATTTAGCTTGACTTGGTTCTTCGTGAATCCTAAAGATTCCTCTGCTGTACTGAGATGCAGCTTCTTTGTTTGCTAAGAGCATACAGTCTTCTATAAGAGAATGAGAAGGAGTTTCCTCTGCAAAAGTAGTAGAGACGATATTTGAGTTTTCATCAATTTCCATCTCCAACTCGTTTGAGCGAAAGTCATAACCAATTTTTAATCTTTTTTCTTTTAGTGCATCTGTGATAGGACGAAGTTTTTTAATCCAAGCAAATATCTCTTTTTCTGAGTCATCTTTAGCTTTTAATTTAGCGTTAAAAAACAAGTCTATCTCTTCATAATTAAATCTTCTTTGAGAATGAATAATTGCTTCATATACTTTAGACTTGGTAACTTCAAGAGAATTTAAATCAAGTTTCATCTCAAATACAAAGGCAAGTCTATCTACATGAGGCTGAAGTGAACATAGTGTTTCACTAAGTTGACGTGGTAGCATCGGGATAGAACGATGAGGAAGATATATAGAAAAACTTCTATATATTGCTTCATTATCAATAGTTCCAAAAGGGGTGACATACTCACTTACATCAGCAATTGCTACAAAGAGAGTACTGTTTTTATCATCCCAGTAAATTGCATCGTCATAATCTTTTGCAGTAACTGGGTCAATAGTACAAAATGACAACTTTCTTAAGTCTACTCTTTTAGGGTACTTTGATGCATCTACAGCTTCAAAGGAAGTTGCTACTTTGAGTACTTCTTCATCAAATTCATCGTGTTTATTGAACTGGGCTAAAACAATTTTTTCATCAACAAGAGGGTCTTTTAAATTACCAAGTTTTTCCATTATGGAGTTCTCTTGATTATTTAGTTTAAAAACATCATCAAATTCATATGCGTCTAGTTCTTCTTGAGTGAGCTCAACTCCAACAGGATAATCAGTTTTTAAATCTACTAAAGATTTTTTACCCTCTTTTGAAATTATGTAAGCGACACTGTAACTCTGTGCTCGACCTACTATCTCTGCAATTTTTGCACTAGGAGTTCCTCGTTTACCAAGAAGTCTTTGGGCAATAATGAGGTCACCCTCTTTTGCATCTCCCAAATCACCTTCACCTATAAACAGGTCACGAATATTTTCACCGATAACATTTAAATATGCTGTGTCTTTTTGAACAAGACCAAGTGTCCCGGCACGATATTTAGAGTTAAATTTATAAATATTGTCTTTTTTAGTAATATATTTTTTTGCTAAGAAGTTGTTGATGTGCTTAAGTTCATCTGGGGTTATATCTTGCTCACTCAAACCAAGAGTGAGGCGAATTAGTAGAGATTTCAAAGTAGTATTATCTAGCGTTTTCTAAGGCTTTGTCAAAGCTTTCCATATCAAGTCCATATTTATTGATAAGTTCTTTGGCAGCTTCAACACTAGCATCTGTAATTATTCCGTTGATAGGAACAGTAACGCGCACTACTTGTAAGATTTGTGCAGATCTTTGATCTTCAGGCTCTGCTTGTTCTGGATGAAGACAGTTCTCGATTGTATCAACTAAACCTTCTTCAAATCTCCAATGTTTAAAGATTGTAGAACTTACTTCAGGAGTATCAACCCCTACTACTTTTCTCTCAGCAGCTTCAACATCTTTAAGTTCAACAAGAGCATCTCTAAAGGCTTGTTGAGTACCTTCTGCCATGATTTGTTGAGCAATAAGAACTTTACCGATTTCAACAAGAAATGCTGCGGGAGATAATACCCCAAGTAATTTGTTTTCTTTTCTTATGCACCATGCAGTCATAAGACCATGTTGCTTTTTAGATAGTGTTGAAAACATATCGTTATCGATTCCATAAGGAGATAAGTCAAGTGCAAAGCTTTTTTTAACAATACTTGCAAGAGCAAACCCACGAACAGTTCCCATACCAAATAGACCAACAGCTTGAGAAATAGCATTGATTTCACGAGAAAATCCATAAAGTGGAGAATTTGCAGCTTTTAAAATATCTGCAGTTAAAAGAGGATCTTTTTCTAGAATTTTAACCATATCGTTAAAACTGCTGTCAGGATCTTGATAAACAGCTTCTATCTGCATGGCAGATTCAGGAAGCGGTGGAAGTTGTTTGATCTTTTTTAGTATTTCATCAGTCATAATACTCTCTTTACTATAATGTTAATTTGTTCTTATAATTATAGTAGATGCAAATAAATTAATACTGAATATTTACAAAAATCTGATATTATTTTCTTATAATATAAAAAAGGACTAATATGCATAGAGATGCAATGCTTACACAACTAGGTTATGCGCCAAATAGTGCTCTTTTGAGCCAACTAGAGAGAATCGAGAAAAATACATCAGGATATGATAAAATTCAAAAGCATATTATGGATTTGCATGATCATTTAAAAATAGATGGTTCATATGTAGCTTTATCAAATACAAATGATTATTTCAAAATAAAAGTAGAAGCTCCAAGTATAGAAATTGCCGAAGAAGCACATGAAAAAATCAAACATTTCAGTGATAAATTTAAAGTTACAATAAATAAGTTGGACAACAAAGAGACTTATTATATTCTAGGTTTTAATCATTAAGGCTAATCTTTAATGAATAAAGAACCTATGAGCATAGAAGGTTACGATATTCTAGTAGAAGAGTTTAAGTTTTTACTAGAAGTCGAAAAACCTAAAACTGCTGAAGAAAAGCTCGTTGCAGCTGCCCAAGGTGATAGAAGCGAAAATGCTGACTATCATGCTGCGAAGGAAAAACTTCGTTTTATGGATAGGAGACTTTTTTATCTTAACGCTATGATTCAAAAATCACAAATTATTGATCCTTCCTCTTATGAACATAAGAAAGTTAGTTTTGGAAGTACAGTTAAAATATTAAATATAGAGAGTGATGCAGAAGAGACATACACACTTTGCGGGGTTTTAGAGAGTGAACCTGAAAATGGTCTGATATCTATACATTCACCAATGGCAAAAGCTTTGATAGGAAAAGAGATAGAGGAAGTGTTGATTTTAAGTTTGCCTAATGTCAGAAAAGAGTATGAAATATTAGAAATTACTTACAAAAATATATTCAGTTTGAAGAAAAATATTCGAACAAAAGAAGAC
>JAQIBW010000024.1 GCA_027858865.1 Sulfurimonas sp.
GAGATGGAAACTTTACTTCATATTTATTTAACTGCGGAATCATCTAATTGTTTAAATTTTAGAATAAGTTTTTTATTAAATCCTACTTCTACTTTACCACCATTCTTTAACTTACCAAATAGTATCTCATCACTAAGTTTGTTAGTAATATTATCTTGTATAAATCTTTTAAGTGGTCTAGCCCCCATCTCTTTTGAATATCCACTCTCAGCAATATAGTCTTTAGCCTTTGGAGATATTGTAACAGTGATTTTTTTCTTTTTAATGTCTAAATTTAGCTCGTTAATAAATTTAAGAACAATATCTTTAATAGTTTCAAGACTAAGTTGTTCGAAATCTACTATGGCATCTAGTCTATTCCTAAATTCAGGTGTGAAGAATGACTTTAACTCTTCATTTTGTGATATGCTTTCATCTTTGTTAAAGCCCATAACATTTCTTGCACTAGCTCCAATATTTGATGTCATTATCAGTATGACATTTTGAAAATTTGCTTTATAACCGTTGTTGTCAGTAAGTGTAGCACTATCCATAATTTGGAGTAAAATATTTACTAAATCAGGATGGGCTTTTTCTATTTCATCAAGTAGTAAAACCGTATATGGATGTTTTTTTATAGCTTCAGTTAGAAGCCCACCTTGCTCAAACCCAACATATCCAGGAGGTGCTCCAACAAGCCGTGAAAGTGCATGTTTTTCCATATATTCACTCATGTCAAAGCGTTCAAAATTAACACTTAAAGTCTTACTAAGAGATATTGCTAGTTCTGTTTTTCCTACACCAGTCGGACCTGAAAACAAAAATGAAGCGATAGGTTTATTCTGTGGTGTCAGACCTGCTTTAGAGATCTTAATAGCTTTTGCAACTTCCATAATTGCACGTTCTTGCCCGATTACTCTTTGTTTTAAATCACTCTCTAGGTTTATTAGTGAAGCGGTTTCATCTTTTGTAACTTTTGAGCCTGAGATGCCAATAATTGATGAAATAGTTTTTTCTACGTCATAAGCAGTGACTTTTCTTTTTTTAGATTTTTTTAGATGAAATGAAGCTGCTGTTTCATCTATTATGTCGATAGCTTTATCTGGTAGGAATCTGTCAGTTATATATCTTTTAGAGAGTTCAACAGCATTTTTTAGTGCCTCATTTGTGTATGTAACATTATGATGTTTTTCATACCTACTTTTTAAGCCTTTTAAAATTTTATAACTTGTTTTTACTGATGGTTCATCAACATCTATTTTAGAAAATCTTCTACTAAGTGCCTTGTCTTTTTCAAAGCCATTTCTGTACTCTGCAAATGTTGTAGCACCCATACATTTTAGCTCTCCAGATGCAAGAGCTGGTTTAAGCTGGTTTGCTGCATCCATTGTCCCACTTGTAGCTCCAGCACCTATTAGAGTATGAATTTCATCTATAAAAAGTATTGCATTTGGATGTGATTTTAGTTCATCCATAACACCTTTCAAACGCTTTTCAAAGTCTCCTCTATATTTTGTACCGGCAAGAAGAGCGCTTAAATCAAGTCCAAAAAGTTCTGCATCTTTTATAATGTCTGGAACATTACCACTTGAGATATTAAGTGCTAAACCTTCAGCAATAGCAGTTTTACCTACACCAGCTTCTCCAACTAAAATAGGGTTATTCTTTTTACGTCTACATAAAATCTGAACAACTCTTTTTATCTCACTATCTCTTCCAATAACAGGATCGATTTTTCCTTCTTTAGCCTTGTTTAAAAGATTTATACAATACTTGTCTAAAAATGATTCACTATTCTCAGATATGGAATTTGTGTCATAATGAGAGATAAGCTCCAAAATATCAAGTCTTGATATTTGATATTCATTTAAAAGTATGTAACTAAAGCTATGCTCTTCATCATATAAAGCAGCTAATAAATCACCTATATCTGCACTTGGTTGTTGAGCACTCTGTATGTGTTTTATCATATTATCAATAAGTCTTGATAGGGCTACACTCTCATAGGGATCTTGTTTGATATTATCAGGAAGTGTGTCAATATTTTTTAAAATGTAGTCATGCAGAGACTCTTTCATTTTCTGGACATCACCACCGCATGTTTGGATTATTTCTGCTCCATCTTTAGAGTTTAATAGTAGATAAAATACATGTTCTATAGTTAAGTACTCATGTCTTAACTCTTTTGCATAGAGAATTGATTTTTGAAATATATCATTTAAGTTTGTGCTTATCATCTTATTCTTCCTCCATAATAGCTATTAGTGGAAAACCATTATCTTTAGCTTTTTTGTGTACTTGCATAACTTTTGTCTCTGCGATTTCATGAGTGTAAACACCACATAGTCCACGCTCTTTTTTATGAATATCTAGCATAATCTGTTCTGCTTGGGTATAACTTTTATGAAAAATAGTAATCAGTATATCAATTACGAAATCCATTGAAGTATAGTCATCATTTAAAAGAAAAACTTTATACCTCTTTGGATGTTTTATTTTAACTTCGTCAGAAAGTTCTAAATCTGTATTTATAGCCATTGTTCCCTACTTTGAAGCTTGAATAAAGTCGTTAATAATATCTTCTGGGTTTTCAAGGCCTATCGAGATGCGAATCAATCCATCACTAATGCCTAGAAATTTTCTGGTTTCTTCATCAAAATCTCTGTAAATCGTAGATGCCATATGAAGAGCTAATGTTCTATTATCTCCGATGTTTGCTGTAAGTGTAGCAAGTTTTGTATTATTTAAAAATTCAAATGCTCTTGTCTTACTTCCCATGTCTATGGTAAAGAGTGCCCCACAGCCATTTTTAAAATCACTTAAATACCTTTCATGATGTGGATGCGATTTTAAGCTAGGATGATTTATATTTAAACCACTTTCATGAAGTGCTAAAGCTACTATTTCTAGGCTGTTTGTTATTCTAGAGAGTCTTAGAGGAAGAGTTTCTAGCCCAAGCATAGTTTGATAACTTGCGTTTGCATTTGCGCTCATACCAAGGTCTCTTAAAGCTCTCTTCTTAGCATTTACAAAGAGCGCCATTTTTCCTGCACCTTTTATAAATTTTGCCATAAAATCATATCTTGAAGCTTTTAGTTTATCATCACCGTCATTTACAGCACGAAATACTGCACAACCACCAAGAGCAGAAGAGTTCCCAGAGATGATTTTAGTAGTAGAGTAGATGCTAATATCTGCACCAAGAGCTAAAGGAGAGATGCTAAGAGGAGTAATAGTATTGTCAACTATTAAAATAACGCCTGCTTCATTTGCTATTTGAGCTATACGTTTAATGTCTGGAAGTCGCATATTTGGGTTTCCAACACTCTCTAAAAAGCTAATATTTGTATTTTTATTTATTGCCTCTTCTATCTCTTTAAACTCATCAACATCAAAGAAGTGAGTTTTTACGCCAAAACGAGATAGAGTTTCATCAAACAGTGCGTATGTTCCCCCAAATAAACCACCTATAGAGATTATTTCATCTCCAGATGCAAGAAGTGACATACATGCTAGAGTTGTAGCTCCCATACCAGAGCTAGTTGCTATTGCCGCAACTCCTCCATCCATATCTGCCATTATCGATTCTAGTTTTGCTGTTGTAGGGTTTCCCATGCGAGAGTAGAGCGGTTTCTTAACACTCCCATCAAAAATCCCTTCTGCAATTTCAGGTGTAGAGTAAGCAAAAGATGCCGAATTAGTAATAACCGGACTTACTGCTCCCTCTTTGTTTCCAACAGACTGGACAAATTTGGTACAATACTCTTCAAAATTATTCATTAATATATGCCTTTAAATTATAAGTGATTATACCAAAGTAGGAATAACCTTGACAAAAAGAATTTTTATTACAGCGACAAATACAGATATTGGTAAGACTTACACAACAAAACTGCTCTTATGCGAGTTCGCATCTCGGGGTTTAAGAGTAGGTGTTATAAAGCCTATTGAAACTGGTGTAGTTGATGGTCAAGCTCCAGATGGAAGTGAACTTTTAGAGAGTGTTAAAGCATTAAACAGTGAATTTGAAAACATCTCTTTAAGTGATGTTGTACCCATCACTTACGAGCTTCCTGCCGCTCCATTTATTTCTTCAAACAATACAAAACTAGATTTCAAATTATTAGACAAAGCGGTTGAAAAATTGGAAAAACTTTGTGATGTACTTATTATTGAAGGTGCTGGTGGACTTTATGTCCCAATTGATGAAGATACCATGATGGTTGATTTAATACAGCACTTTAATGCTCATGCACTTCTAGTAACACACTGCTCACTCGGATGCATAAATGACACTCTTCTTAGTAAAAAAGTGCTTGAAGATAAAAATATCAAACATTTGGTAGCTTTTAATTGTCGTGAAAATGATGAGAGTTTCTCCAGCGTTTCAGAACCTTACTTCTTAAAAACAGAGTTTGATGTACTAAAAGTTAGTGAAAATATTGACACCATCTGCGATGTCTTGTATAATCTATAAATTAATTTAAAAAGATGAGCATGAAACACTTAATCCGCACAGATGATTTTACAGTAAAAGAAATAGAAGATATTTTTGCAGATGCAAGAAAGTTTAGTGATGGAAAATTTGATAGGATATTGCAAGATAAAATTGTAATCACACTGTTTTTTGAAAATTCTACAAGAACTAAAAGTTCATTTGAGATAGCTGCAAAAAGATTAGGTGCCGAGATGGTTCACTTAGATGTTACCAAAAGCTCTACAAAAAAAGGTGAGACCTTAGTAGATACTGCAATGAACTTAGATGCGATGAATCCGCATGCTATTATTGTACGTCATCAAAACTCTGGTGTTCCTAAAATCTTATCTAAGTATACTAAGTCTGCAATTATTAATGCAGGTGACGGTGCTCATGCCCATCCAACTCAAGCACTACTTGATCTCTTTACTCTAAAAGAGCATTTTGGTGATGTTAGAGACAAAAAAATCGCAATTGTTGGGGATATTAAAAACTCTAGGGTCGCCAATTCAAACATAGAGCTTTTAACTAGGTTTGGTATGGAGGTTATTTTGGTTGCTCCTCCTCATTTTTTACCAAAGACTACTCTTAGAACTACCCACTTTCTAAAAGAGATCATTGATGAGGTTGATGCTATTATGAGTCTTAGAACTCAGACAGAGAGACACTCCTCGCAAAGTTATGCTTCACTTAAAGACTATGCGAGTGATTTTTGCATAACTACAGAGTTAGTCGGTGATAGAGACATAATACTGCTTCACCCAGGTCCTGTTCATAGAAACATAGATATTTGTGATGCACTTTTAGCAGATGAAAGATGCAAGGTTTTAGAACAAGTAACAAATGGTGTATCTATAAGAATGGCGGTATTAAAAAAACTAATACATAATGTTTAAGTATCTTAACTCTCTTGGTAGAGAGAGAAAGCCTTTTTTATTTATCAGTGATTTCCTAGCGCAAAATATTGAAGTAATACCATTAGATGAACTGTCTTCTCATGACATAGAATTTTGTATCAATGAAGATTATACGCATAAAAAACACAAACAATTTTTTCAAAAAGATGACATTGGATATGAGAGTTACAAAAAAAAGTTTGATAAAATAATCGAGCATATTAAATCAGGTGACACATACCTCTTAAACCTGACAGCTGAGACAAAAATTCACTCTGACTTAACTCTAAAAGAGATATATAACTACGCAAATGCTCACTATAAGTTAAGATATAAAGGTAAGTTTGTATGTTTTTCTCCTGAGAAATTTGTTCGCATAAACGACTCTACTATTCATACATACCCAATGAAGGGGACAATAGACGCATCTATAGAAGATGCAAAGAATAAAATACTTCATGATGAAAAAGAGATGGCAGAGCATATTATGGTGGTTGATTTACTTAGAAATGATCTTTCTATAATAGCAACAAATGTGAAAGTTGAAGATTTCAGGTATGTTCAAAAAATTGATTCTGGTAAAAAAGAACTTTTACAAGTCAGTTCCCATATTAGCGGTAATGTTGGTGAAAATTGGCATGGAAAAATCGGAAATATACTAAAATCACTTCTTCCAGCTGGTAGTATAAGCGGAACACCAAAAAAAAGCACTTTAGAGATTATAAAAGATGTTGAAGGCTATGAGAGAGGTTTCTTTAGTGGTGTTTTTGGCATCTATGATGGAAAATCTTTTGATAGCGGTGTAATGATTCGATATGTTGAGAAAACAGAAGATGGGTACATTTATAAAAGTGGTGGAGGCATAACATTGGATAGTGATGCTTTGCTAGAATATAATGAACTTTTAGACAAAGTTTACCTACCTTGATAAGATATATGAAGTTAAGGCAAAATGTTTTATATTTTATTTTGGCACTTTTCCTTCATCTAGTCTTGCTGTACCTTTTTGTTTTAGGTTTATACTTTATTTATTTTTTAGCTCTATTTAGTGTGGCTTTTCTTTTGTATAAATATTACACCTTTTTTTCATACAAAGTATTTCTTCCTCTTCTTTTTTTCATTATAATTTTAGTAAATCTAAATATATATGATGAGTATCTATTTGAGCTTTATCTGTATTTTGATGCAGTTGATAAAAATCTACATATTCAGAGGGAAGTTATGTATGGATTGACAACTCTTCATCTGCTATTTTTAACTAATTTAAAAAAATTTGATAATTTTTGGGTTATAATAGATAAAAAGTTATTTAGGATTTAATATATGTATTTAAAAGATTTGAAGTTTTCGTTATGGGCAGATTTTATTGAGAGAGATTATTTAGATAAAGAGTTTAAAGATTTGATTAATGATGGAATGATAAATGGAGCTACTTCAAATCCTGCTATATTTAAAAATGCAATTTTAAATTCACCGGCATACAAAGAGCAGCTTGCATCTCTTGGTGATTTAGGTGCTAAAGAGAAGTATGAAGCCGTTGCAAAATATGACATAACAAAAGCTGCGGATATTTTAAAACCTCTTTATGACGCAAATGATGATGGTTATGTCAGCATCGAAGTCGACCCTTTTCTTTGTGATGATGCAGATTCAACTATAAAAGAGGGAAAAAGACTTTTTTCAGAAATAGGTCGAGAAAACGTAATGATAAAAGTTCCGGCAACAACAGCCGGTTATAAGGCAATGGAAGAGTTAACTGCATCTGGTATCCCGGTAAATGCAACTCTTATCTTTAAAAAGGAACAGGCTATTGCTTGTGCTAAAGCTTTTGAGCGTGGGCACTTAAGAAATGGTAAAAGTGTTGACACTGTAATCAGTATATTTGTAAGTAGAGTTGACCGTGCCTTAGATTCTATTCTTAGTGAAAATGGAGTTGAGGTAGCACTTAGTGGCATCTATAATACAGCGGACATCTATGCAACAATAGAGGAGATGAATGTTCCTGGATGTAGAGCACTTTTTGCAAGTACTGGAGTAAAAGATGACTCACTACCAGCATATTACTATGTTGATAAACTTTTAGCATATAACAGTGTAAACACAGCTCCCATTGAGACTATAAAAGCCTTTCATAAAGGTGGAGATAAAAAAAAAGTATTACCGATTTCACAAGATGTTATCGAGTCGCACTTTCTTAAAGTAAAAGAAGCCGGTGTTGATTTTGAAGCTATTCTTGACAAGCAGATTGCTGATGGTTTAAAAGCATTTAAAGATGCATTTAACGATATATTGGAGTCCTTATGAGTAATACAGTAGATGTCAGTAAGTTAACCTTTGCTCAATTAAACAAGATTAGAGCCTATCTTAAAAAAATGATAGAACTTGGAGGCAGTGACCTTCATGTAAAAGCAAACTCTGTAATTCGTGCAAGAATAAATGGAAATATTGTTCAGTTTGCTGGTGATATATTTGCTAAAGAGGATGCCCTTACTTTTGCAAAAGAGCTACTCAAAGGCAGGTTTGCAGAATTTATAGAAAATAAAGAGATAGATTTGGTTTATCCGTTTGATGAGAGAAATCGTTTTCGTGTAAATGTTTTCTTTCAGATGGATGGTGTGTCTGCAGTATTTCGTGTTATTCCTATCAAAATTCCATCCATAGAAGAACTTCACTTTCCTGATATTCTTAAAGAATTTACTCAAAAAGAAAGAGGGCTTATCTTAGTAACAGGTGTTACTGGTAGTGGTAAATCAACCACTTTGGCAGCTCTTATTAATGAGATAAATATTACAAAGAGAAAGCATATTATTACTATTGAAGACCCTATTGAGTTTGTCCATAAAGATAAAGGATGTATTATTAACCAGCGCTCAGTTGGTCAAGACACTCTCTCTTTTGGTACAGCTCTTCGTGCATCTCTTCGTGAAGATCCGGATATTATTTTGGTTGGAGAGATGAGAGATAGAGAGACAATCAACCTAGCGCTTCATGCTGCAGATACTGGGCACTTAGTTTTTTCTACTCTTCACACCGTAGATGCAAAAGAGACTATTAACCGTATTATTGCAACTTTTCCTACTGAAGAGCAAAATCGAGTAAGAATGTCTCTCTCTGGAGTTATTCAAGGTATCGTGTCCCAAAGACTGATTCCTACTATAGATGGTGGAAGACGTGCTGCGATGGAAGTTCTTGTTCGTACACCGACAATTGAAAAACTGATTATGGAAAACCGTGATTATGAAATCAGAGATGCAATTGAGAAAGGTAGAGATCACTATAAGTCTCAAAGTTTTGATCAACATATACTAGAGCTTTATAATGAGGGAATCATTACAAAAGAAAAAGCGAAAGATTATGCTACTAGTGCATCTGATTTAGAGTTAAGAATGAGTGGATTAAGCTCATCGAAAACTGTTAAGAATCCAAAATCAGGGGAAGAAAAAGAGATTAAAATCGATAAAACTGATGATATCTTTGACTTAAAGTAGATTTTAAAGCTTGTATGTGTATAATTCCGAACAATTTTTATTAAGGATTTAATATGTTAGAAGGCATAATTAGAGAGAGTATTGACAAACAGGGCACTAAAGCACTACGTCGCGATGGATATCTAATTGCAAACGTTTACGGAAAAGGGCTTGAGAATATCAATGCTGCATTCAAAATGAATGAATATATCCGTACTGTTCGCAACAAAGAGAGTTTATCATTTCCAGTATCATTGAATGGTAAAGAAATGAATGTTGTAGTTCAATCATATGAGTCTCACGCAGTAACTGGTAATCTTTTGCACGTTGATTTAATGGTAGCACAACCAGGTCTTGAAACTACTTATAGTGTACCAGTTATAGCAGTTGGTGAAGCATTTGGTCTTAAAAATAAAGGTCTTCTTCACATAGCTAAACCTCGTTTAGCTATTAAAGCAGCTATCGAGAACGTTCCTAATAGTATCGAAATTGATGTTACTAAAATGGATGTAGGTAATTCTAAGCTAGTTCGTGATTTAGAGGCTATCCCTAATGTTACTATGCTTGATTCAGATCGTGTAGCTGTAATAAGTATTATCAAAGCTAAATAATCATGCTAATAGTCGGACTGGGTAATCCTGGCCCGACCTATGCAAAAAACCGCCATAATATAGGTTTTATGGTTATAGATGAGCTTATTCGCAGAAATAGCGCTCAAAAACTATCATCTTCATCATTTAACGGTGAACTTTTTAAATTTTCAAATCATTTTTTATTAAAACCACTTACATTTATGAATTTATCAGGTACCTCTATACAAGCTGTAAAAAAGTTTTATAAAGTGGATGAAGTTGTTGTAATACATGATGATTTAGACCTCCCCTTTGGAACTTTACGTTTTAAATTTGCTGGCGGTCACGGTGGACATAATGGACTAAAATCAGCCGATCAGATGATTTCTCGAGATTATGCAAGAATAAGACTTGGAATTGGAAAACCTGAGCATAAAGGTGAGGTCGCGTCTTATGTTTTAAGTGATTTCTCGTTAGTGGAGTCTGAGCATCTAGGAAGTTGGATAAAATCTGCATGTGAAGCTGTAGAGGCTCTACTCCAAAATTCATTAGAAGATGTGAGTTCAACATATACAATTAAAAAATTTCAGCTAAAATAACGTAAAAAACGGATTAAAATGTTATTATTTAGATATATTGCTTTTCATTATTTAAAATATTTTTCCGTAATATTAATTGCATTAGTTATGTTCCTTGTTGGATTTGACTATATGGAAAATGCTGACTCGCTATCTTCATCTGCCAACTTAGTTCTGATTTACCTTGTATATAAAGCATTTTTTGCCATAGATATGCTTCTCTCATTATCTCTTATATTCGCTATGGTATCGACAAAAATATTTCTTATTCGCTCAAACGCTCTTGTTTCTTTTTATTCATTGGGTTATTCAAAAGTAGATGTGTTGAAGCCTTTTGTTGTTGTTTCAACGACGATTGTAGTCATTTTTATATCTCTCCATTCTCTCCCAAGTTTTTCTCGTGCCGATGAGTTCTCAAATAATATTCGTAAAAATGCAGCTTATCTAAGCCCTACTAAAGATCTCTTTTTTACATATAAAGATAAGTATGTTTACTTCTCTCAGATGCTTCCTCTTCAGGAGAAAGCAGAGGGCATAAGAGTTTTCAGTATTAAAGAAAACTCACTTAAAGAAGTAGTTGTTGCAAAAGAGGCTATATATAGAGATGACTCTTGGCATATAGCAGAGGCGGATATAATTACAAAACCTGATAATATGGGTTTTGAATCACCAGGTATAAAAGTTATTCATGAAAATGGTCTAAATATCCTGCACGGTTTTCGTCCAAAAATGCTTGATCAGGTCTATGAAGGTAAGGTCAATTTTACAATCAAAAATGCTATAGATGCGCTCTTTTTGCTTCGTAATCAAAACATAAATACCAGTAGTATAAAAGG
>JAQIBW010000330.1 GCA_027858865.1 Sulfurimonas sp.
GTATGGGATGATTTTTTCGTTGTTTGTTTTGGGACTATATACTCTGTTTATCAAAAGAGAACAGTTGGCTAAACTTTTTCTTTCTTTGTCCTTTGGACTTCTGTTCTTGTTTTCATACCCGCCATTTGCAAACTTTTTAGTGCAAAATTTAGAGAATAAATATCAAAAGTATGATTATAAGAGCCAAGTAAAATACATACATGTTCTAGGAAGCGGACACAATACTGACCCTTCTCAACCGTTATCTTCTCAAATTGGTAGCGCAAGTGTTAAGCGTGATTTAGAAGGGATATTAATCCACAAAGCGATTGAAGGTTCTAAAATTATTTTTACGGGTTATGCAGGTAATACAGATACCCCTACGGCAATAATGAATGCAAAACTAGCCGAAGCACTTGGAGTAAAACTAGAAGATATGCTTGTAAACCCAAAACCAAAAGACACAAAAGAAGAAGCTGTTTTTACAAAGTCTATAGTAGGAGAAGAAGCTTTTATTTTAGTTACATCAGCAACGCATATGCCAAGAGCTATGAGACTTTTTAAATCTCTAGGATTAAATCCAATTGCTGCCCCAACAAACTTTTATAAAAAAGGATTTAGTGGATTTTTAAAAGTACCAAATATCGGTTCATTTCAAAAATCTCAAATAGCAATGCACGAATACTGGGGAATTTTATGGAGTAAGCTAAAAAGTTAGATGAGAAGCTAAAGCAGCTTTCTCATCAACTCTATATGATAACTCTCTTGATAGTTTATAAAATCAAAAAACTTAGATAGTTCTTCGTCTTTTATAGCATCACTTAACTCTTTACACATAACTTTTGCAGCTTCTTCTTCGGCTATTCCATCTGTCACAAACTGCTTCAAATCTTTTATGACATAAGTCATCTCATGTAGCTCTCTTGGAAGTGCTAAAATGCCCAGTTTTGCCATCATATCACCAAAAGATTTTAAGTGAAAGTGTGATTCATCTATAAGATCTTGAAATACATTATACTGCGTTACGTTATCTGTTCTTGCCTGCATATATGCGTAGACTAAGATAAGCTCATACTCTTTGTACGACTCTTCAAACAGAAATAGAGTAAGAGCATCTACCTGGTCTTGAGCTAGATTTTTGTCTAACCACTCTCTTTTCATATTAAAAGCAGTTACTGGTGTATTATTTGATTCTCTTCTTAAAACCTGTGCTAAATACTCTAGAAGGTAAGTGTCATCTGTTTTAATCCTATCTGCTAAAACACTCTTTCCATAGACATTCTGAATGCTCTCAACCTCGATTACTAATGCTTCTAAAATTTCAAAAACATTATTTCTTTTGTAAAGGGTTATATCTCTGTCATAGTTGTAGTTATCTTTATTTGCTAGAGTATCTGCAGCTATCCACTTCATATGTCTAAATGCTATTTGGGAAAAGTCATATAGTCTAGATTTAATCTCTTCATCATTAATCGCAAATGATGCAAATGTTATACTTAACCATAACTCATGTTTTTCCTGGTAAATCTTATTCATTGCTGTCTCCTTTCATATTTTCAGCTTCACAACTATTTTTCATTTTAAGTATATGTAACTCTTCCTCTGCTCCATTTTGTATATTTTCAAAGTTCTTCATAGAAGCTAAAAAAGCTGTAAAAACAATATCTGCACATGCTTTTTGCTGCTCTGTCATTTCCACAAGCTTTTTATTCATCTTTTGTATGGCACTATTTGCATATTCTAAATCATTGCCTTTTATCATCTGAGTAAACATAGACCCGATTACAACTGTGTCTTGGCATCCATTTGTTGCAAATTTTACATCTTTGATTAGTTCAGCACCAAGAAGGGTATAAAATATTACATACTCTTTTGTTTTTTCATCTAATCCAACACCAATACAGTTTGCATTATCAAGATTACCATAGTTTTGTGGACTCATCAAATGTTCCAGTGTCTCAGGGTTTAATTCTTTTGGCAATATTACATCTTCAAACATTTTAAGCTCTTATATTTTTAAC
>JAQIBW010000260.1 GCA_027858865.1 Sulfurimonas sp.
ATAGTTACTATATCTGATAGAATTTTGGAATTAATAAAAAATGATGAATCACATAAATTTTTACTTATGCGAGGACGCTATACATATATGAGAGAAATTATATATGGAACATTTCCAAAGCTTATAGGTAGCCCAAACAATATTTCACATAGTGCAATCTGTGCTGAAGCAGAAAAATTTGGTCGTTATTATACTGAAGGATTTTGGGATTATGCAGATGCAGACTTAGACAATACCCGTTATATATTAGGATGGGGATGGGATGGAATTGCTTCAAATCGCCAAACACCCTGGTTTATAAAACAAATGGGCATGGTGAAAGATAGAGCACGCATCACGACAATCGATCCTCGTTTTTCTGCAACAGCCTCTAAATCTGACAGATGGATGCCAATAATACCTGGAACTGATAGTGCGTTAGCAGTAGCAATCGCCCATGTAATACTTAGTGAAGGGCGTTGGAATAAAGAGTTTGTTGGTGATTTTGAAGATGGAAAAAATTATTTTATTCCTGGACAAGAAGTTCCAACTGAAATTATGATTGATGATAAAGCTGTACCAGTAGTATTTAATGAAATACAAACTAATGGAGTTGTTGCATGGTGGAATTTAGAACTTTCAGAAAGAACACCAGAGTGGGCGGCTGAGATTACAGGTCTTGATGCTGATGAAATACGTGCAGTTGCAAGAGAGTTTTCTGATGCTGGAAGTAAGGCAATTTCATGGGTAAGTCCAGGAGCTGCTATGCAAGTACGTGGAGCTTACTCATCTATGGCTGGACATGCTCTTAATGGTTTAGTTGGTTCAGTTGATGCCGTAGGTGGAATTTTACAAAAGTATTCACCACCTGTTAGTAAAACACCAGATTATAAAGCCTATATTGACCCTAAAATACTAAAAAATACTAAAAAACCAAAGATTGATCAAAGAGGTACTTTAAACTTTCCAGCGATTAAGACCAAAAGTGGGAAAGGTGTTGGTACTCCAAATCTTGCTCAAGCACTAATAGATGAAGATCCTTATGATATTAAAGTAGCTATTGGTTATTGGAATAACTTTGCATTTTCTGCAAATGGATCAGATGTATGGGAAAAAGCAATGTCAAAATTACCATTTTTTACTCATATTACTACAAATATAGCAGAGATGAGTATGTTTGCTGACATCGTATTGCCCGCAAAAATGCATCTGTTTGAGAGATGGGGATATATCAAGAATAAACAAAATTTATACGGATATGCTTCCCTAAATCAGCCATTAGTGAAACCATATGGTGAAGCAAAAACCGATGAAACCGAAGTACCTTTTTTACTTGCTCAAGCATTAGCAAAAAAAGGTTTTGATGGTCCATTGCGTTATTATCAAGAAAATTTCAAAGATCCTGAAACTGGAAAAACTCCTGAGACTTCAGAAGAGTTTGACTTATATGCACTTAAATTTTATACAAAACCAATTTGGAGTGGTGAAGGTAGAAAAAAAGGTGACAAGATTGATAGTTGGGATGATTTCGTAAAAAAAGGTGTTTGGAAAACTAAGCGCTATGTACCTGGAAATAAAGTTGGTCACTTTAAAACAAAAACACACAAGTTTGAATTTTACAGTGAAACACTTAAAAAAGTTATGGCTGACCATGCAAAAAAACATAGTGTTACAGTAGATGAAGCATTTGAAGCAGCTAATTATACATGTAAAGGCGATCTTGCATTTGTTCCTCACTATGAACCAGTAGTAAGACATGGGGATGAAGGTACATATCCTTTTATTTTTTCAGAGCATCGCTCACGTTTAAATCGTGAAGGAAGAAGCCAAAATACACCATGGTATTACAGTATGCTTGATGTTGATCCTGGAGGAGAAGTAAATAAAGATGTATTAAAAATAAATCCTATAGATGGTGAAAAACTTGGTTTAAAAAATGGGGATAAAATTAAAATCACATCTAAACAAGGAAGTATACAAAGCGAAGTTAAACTTTGGGAAGGCACTCGCCCTGGAGTTGTTGTTAAATGCTTTGGTCAAGGTCACTGGGCATACGGAAGAGTAGGTTCTGAGATATTTGGTTCAAAACCAAGAGGTGGAAACAATAATGAACTTCTTCATTATGATTTTGAAAGATTGAGTGGATCGAATCCAAGACATGGTGGACTTTCACGTGTCAACGTAGTTAAGATATAGGTAAAGGATAAACAATGGCAAAAAATTATGCAATGATTATCGACCTTCACAAATGTGTGGGTTGCGGGGCCTGTGACTTGGCGTGTAAAAGTGAAAATAATACGCCAGTAGGTATAGACTGGGCAAGTCATACAACTGAAACAAATGGGGTCTTCCCTAATGTGAGTTATATACATACTCCAACTTTATGTAATCACTGTGAGGATGCACCGTGTGTTAGAGTTTGTCCAACAAAAGCTATGCATTATGGCGATAATGGAATGGTTCTTCATGACCCTAGTATTTGTATTGGATGTAAAAGTTGTATGCTTGCAGATCCTTATGGAGTTATTCATTTTAACAAGGTAGACGCATTTAGTAACTACATAGGTGATACTACTAGTATAGTTAAAGGTGGAACATTTTCTAAAAGTGAGTTAAGCGATAAATCTAATGCTCCATTCCCTAACTTTAATGCAGCTCGTGGAGCAGATGGTTATGAAGCAATATGCGCTAAAGGAACTGTTGAAAAGTGTACTTTCTGTGACCATAGAGTAAAAGAGGGTTTAGCTCCAGCTTGTGTTGTAGCCTGTCCTGCTGATGCTCGTATCTTTGGTGATATGAATGATGCTAAAAGTGAATTAGCACAAACTCTAAATGCTCACAAGACAAGTGTTCTCTTAGCTGAGAAAGGGACAAAACCAAAGGTGTTTTATATTAGAAACTATAATTAATACACAAAGCCTCTCTTTATGCAGAGAGGCTAACTCTTGCAAACCTCAAATATCACTCACTACAATAGCACATTTCGACAAATAAAAGATTATATTTTATATAGACAAATTCTTTACATGTAGCTACTATACTATTATCAAAATATTAGGATAAATTATGAACACCTTTCTTGCAAACAGAGTTAAAAATGCACCTCGCTCATTTACAAGAGCGATTCTTGATGTGATAGGTCACGCTGATATAATCTCTCTTGCAGGTGGACTTCCTGATGAATCTCTTTTCCCTCATGAACTTATCAAAAAAGAGATAAACCACTCACTCGATACCTTGCCAAGAAGTATGTATCAGTATAGCCAAGCGCAAGGTGCATATGATCTTAGATGTGAAATAGCAAAAACATATACAAATTCAAATCCTAAACAAATTCTTATGACAACAGGTTCTCAACAAGGTCTTGATTTGCTTTGTAAATCTTTCATAAATACTGGAGATACTCTAATAGTAGAAGCTCCAAGTTACTTAGCGGCACTAAATCTTTTTGCTCTTTATGATGCAAATATAGAAGAAGTAACTCTTACATGTAACGGAGTGGATACGGTTCAACTTGAAGAGCTTTTTAAAACTAAAAAACCAAAGTTTTTTTATGCTATTCCTACTTTTCAAAATCCAACAGGATGGAGTTGGAGCGAAGAGTGTAAAAGAGAAGTAGCCCGTCTTGCTGAAAAATACAAAGTTATAGTAGTTGAAGACAGCCCTTACAATGCTATACGATATGAACAAAATGCAGGTGTTGGATTTGAAGAATTACTGCCTGAACTTTCAGTAACTTTGGGTACTTTTTCAAAAACTTTACTTCCTGATTTTAGACTTGGTTGGATGAGGGCTAATGAAGATTTTTTAAAAGTATTTCAAAGCATGAAAGAAAATACTGACTTACAAAGTTCAAAGTTTTTTCAATACGTAGTAGCAAACATGATGAGTGATGGCAATTTAGATTCACATGTAAAGACTTTGATAGAAAATTATAGAATCAAAAGAGATGCTATGGTTAAATCTTTAAAAGATAATTTAGGCGAGACAATAGAGTTTGAAATCCCAAAAGGCGGTATGTTCTTTTGGATAAAATTCAAAGATGAAATCGATACTATGAAACTTTTTGATTTTGCTATTAAACAAAATGTAGCTTATGTTCCAGGAAGTGTTTTTTACAAAGACAGTTCACATCCTTCTCCCTTTGCAAGGCTGAACTTTACAAATGCGAGTTGCGCGGATATAGAAGAGGGAATTAAAAGAATTAAAATTGCTTTACAAGAGTATATTAAATAAAATTTACACAGGCACAATCATGATAAACACAAAAAGTCTTTTTATTGTTAGTTTTATAGGTATTTTAACTACTTACCTCTTTGTTTTTGGAGAAGAAAAAACAATAGAAATGTTTGCTGAAGAATATTTACTATTTTTAGCACTTATTCCTCTTATGGCTGCTTTTGTTTTTTTTAAAATTAAACTAAAAGATTTTGAAATCATCGAATTTCTTCCAAACAGTCAATTATC
>JAQIBW010000013.1 GCA_027858865.1 Sulfurimonas sp.
TAAAAAAAGACTCAACAGACATAGTCATAAATATAAGATCCTCCACTTCCAACACTAAATCACAACTAAATAAATATAAATATATTCCAAAGACCATATCTCCTCAAAGAGCTGACAGAAATAAAGTAATAGTAATAGATGCCGGACATGGTGGGAAAGATCCCGGTGCTGTTGGGTATAGAAACTATAGAGAAAAGGTTATAGTATATAAGATTTCACAGGAGTTAAAAAAAATACTTCGTGCTCGTGGATATAAAGTTCATATGACTAGAGACAGAGATAAGTTTGTAAAACTTAGTAAAAGAACAGATTATGCAAATAAGAAAAAAGCTGATATATTTGTAAGTATTCATGCAAATGCCGTTGGTAGAAATAATGCAAATAAAGTTCATGGAATTGAGTGTTACTTTTTATCTCCATCTCGTTCAAAACTAGCTGAAAGAGTTGCTGCAAAAGAGAACACAGCAGATTTAAGTGAAATGAATAGATATGGTAAAAATACCTTTTTAAATTTTTTGAATAGTCATAAAATAGTAGCATCTAATAAATTGGCAATAGATCTGCAAAGAGGAATGTTGGGTTCTTTGAATAAAAAGTATAAAGTAAAAGATGGTGGAGTTAGAGAAGGTCCTTTTTGGGTTCTTGTTGGAGCTCAGATGCCAGCAGTTTTGGTAGAGGTAGGTTTTATATCTCATCCCCAAGAAGCTAAAAAATTAGTAGACCCTAAATATAGAAAAACGATTGCTATAGGGTTGGCAAATGGTATCGAGAGATATTTCGCAAAAAACTGATGCCATCATCTCCAACGACTTGAATTAAACAAACTCTTGCTAACTTCATTTTTATCATAAAACTAACTACATTCTTTAAGTACTATTTATATTATCTTTAGTTATATTTATGAAGATTCAGATAAAGTACACAAGAAGAGGGCTCTGTGCTTCATATAAAAATTTTGAGGATTTCTGGAAAAAATCTGAAAAAAATTTAGATCCAAATAGTAAACTATTCTAACGTCAGTTAAGCTGAGCGTTAAGTTATCATGCTGGAGTATTCTATGAAACATTCTGCGGATAGATCGACTAAATACCAAGAAAACAGCTTGACACTGATTGGCGCTGTATCTCTAGGAACAGGCGTGATGATAGGAGCCGGGATTTTTGCCTTGACCGGGCAAATGGCTGAAATGACCGGAGTGCTCTTCCCTCTGGCATTTCTCTCGGCCGCACTCATTGTTTCATTCAGTGCCTACTCTTATGTGAAAATGTCCAATGCCTATCCTTCAGCTGGTGGCATTGGCATGTATCTTTATAAAGCATATGGTGGTTCTTTAGCGACAGCATTTAATGCGCTCCTGATGTATTTCTCTATGGTGATTGCTCAAAGCTTTCTGGCTCGCACCTTTGGCGCATACACCATGCAACTTTTTGATGCAGGCGAGCATAAGATTCTGGTTCCAGCATTAGGTGTTAGCCTGCTGCTAGTCGCCTTCCTCCTCAATTTATCTGCGAATCGGTTAATCCAAGGCGTTACATCCTTTATCGGCTTCTTAAAAATAGGTGGTATCATTATTTTTGGTGTAGCAGGCGTATGGGTTGCGGACAATATAGCGGTTGATTTTACTCATACAACACCTGACTCAACGTTAAGTGGATTTCTTGGTGCTACAGCTTTAGGAATACTTGCGTTTAAGGGGTTTACAACCATTACCAATAGTGGTTCCGAATTACAAAACCCGCATAAAAATGTGGGCAAAGCCATTATTATTTCTATTGCCTTTTGTATCGTAATTTATACATTGGTCGGTATTGCAGTGGCCAGCAATTTGTCCCTGAGTGATATTATAGCAACTCAAGACTACTCACTGGCCGCCGCCGCTAAACCTGCCTTGGGTGATTATGGACTATGGTTTACTGTAGTTTTAGCAATGCTGGCTACAGCTGGTGGCGTAATTGCAAGTATTTTTGCAGTATCGAGAATGCTTGCCATGCTCACAGAGATGAAACTCGTACCTCATAGTCATTTTGGAATGCCGGGTAGTATCCAGAAACACACTCTTGTCTATACAGTAGTTCTTGGTGTGTTTTTGACAGCCTTTTTTGACCTGAGTAGGATTGCGGCACTTGGTATTATTTTTTACCTAATCATGGACATAGCGGTGCAATGGGGAATACTGCGCTATTTACGCAAAGACGTTAAAGCTAATGCGCTGATTTTAATCACAGCAATTTTACTTGACTTATTGGCACTTGGTGGATTTTTCTGGGTCAAAGTCATGTCTGATCCGCTTGTCGTATGGGTAGCGATAGCCGGCATGGCAATAATAGCAATAGTCGAAACCTTGTTTTTCAGGAATCAGAGCTAATAAAAAGGAGTTAAGATGAATAAGATAATTGACGGTATACATGTTAAAACTTACGGCGAGGTCACTAATCAATCTATAATTTTTATACATGGATTTCCCTTTGACCATACGCTTTTCAAAAATGTAATAAATGAGTTTAAAGATGAGTATTACTGCATTTCGTATGATATTAGAGGCTTTGGTGACTCTGAGTTTAATACAGGTCAATACACAATGGAAAGTTATGTAGAAGATTTAGAGAATGTAATCTCGAGACTAAAGTTATATAAACCGATTATTTGTGGATTTTCCATGGGGGGTTATATCGCACTTAGGATAAATGAAAAACTGGGAGGAAACTATAAAGCATTGATACTTGCAAATACTATAACAAGCAATGATAATGATGAAGCAAAACTAAAACGCGCTGCTGCTATCTCAAATATAGATGCTAAAGGGATTGAACCTTTTATAGATAAGTTTCTCTCAGTTGCTTTTAGTGAAAATTTTAGTAAAAAAGAGCCACTAAAGCTAGAAAAAATTAAAGATAAAATCATGAGACTTAATCCTATAGGAATAAAAGGTGGGATATTAGCAATGGTTAGTAGAACTGATACAACTAGAAGCTTAAAAAAGATAGATATTCCTGTGTTGTTGATAAGTGGTGAGAATGATCAAATAATATCTCCAGATATTATGGAGCAAATGGCAAATAAAATAAAAAACTCTACATTTGTATGCTTAAGTGATAGCGGACATGTTAGTATGCTTGAGAAACCAGACGAATTTAATAGTGCTATGAGAAGATTTTTAGAGACCGTTTAGGGAGTGTGTTATCAGATAGGATTTACGGTCTTGACAATATAGCAAAAATGCATATTGTCTTGTTTAGTTCTCCTCTTTTTTATACTCTAAATCACCTGCCACAGATTCTTTGTCATTAATGAGTTGTTCTATTTGTTTTTTAACTTTGTCATAACGATACTGCTCTTTAAAGCCTATAATTCTTCCACCTGCAGCATTAGGGTGTCCACCACCGTTTGCCCACTCCTTAGAGATCTGAGCAACACTAACTTGGTTGTTTGCTCTTAGACTCATAGCTCCACGAAAACTTACATCTACAATAAAATCATACTCAGGATATGCTAATAAAAAGCCATTACCTACAATAGATGTGTTTCCAACGCCATAACTTAAATAACCTCTGTATCCTTTGTAGTAGATAGTCTTTTCATCTCTTGCTTGACCTAATAGTTTTACAATGTATTTTGTAGCTAAATTATCAAGAGTGTCATTCTTGTCTTCTCTAAAAAACTCTTTTTTTATAAGGTGAATTTTTTCATCTAATACTATAGGAGCATTCTCTTCATTTATATATTTTGTAGCTTCTAGTAGTAGAGATAATTTATAGTTATTATCTATATCTGCAAACATAACTTTGTTAAGTTCTCTTGTCTCAGTTACAAGTCTCATACAAACTTTTCCATACTCGAAGTTATCTACTTCTTCTTGTTTCCACAAATCAACTGCATTTACTACATTTACAAACTTATTCATCCAGCTAGGCTCATCAAATTCAAAGTTTTCAACAACGTAATCATATGTTATTTTTGTAGCACATCTTGAGACATCAAGATAATACCATTCATACTTTTTAGCACTGTCCTCTCCGCTACCGTGATGATCCAAAAGAGTTATTGTTACATCTTTTTTATTTTCATTCATCTTTTTAACTTCATTATTAAGCCATCTTGACTCATCAAAGGTAAGGTTTAAGTCAGTTATTAAAATTAGAGAAGCAGTTTTACTTTTATTTATTTTTTCTAGAATAAGCTCAAGTTTTTGTTTAACTTCAGCTCCATAGTTAGCATTATAATTAAATTTTTTATATGGTGTATATCTCATTACCAACTGACAGCTATAGCCATCTAGGTCAATATGCGATAGATGGTAGATTGTTTTATTTTTCATTATATTCCTTAAACTTATTATACTACAGGGCATCTCTAAAAACCCTTTTTTGCTCTGAGGTTTTAAGGGTATTTGGAGATGCCCTGTGTTTATGACTCTATAGAAATAGAACCCATAACTTCAAAAGTTGCACTAGAATCAATCTCAGCATGAGAAAGAGTTACTACATCTAGAGAAAATCTCTCGAAAATCTCTGCTATACCTCGACGAAGCTGAGGATCCACGATGATAACAACAGGAGACACCCCTTTTTGTAGTAGTTCATGTGCTTTTGTGCTTGTAGCTTGTATGAGTTGATTTATTTCTCCTACATTTAGTAGAAGGTTTCTTACACCATCTTGTTCTTGTGATTTCTCAAGCATCATCTGCTCTGAGGCAGTATCAAATGTAAGAAGTCTTATCACTCCATCTTCACTAGCATACATTTGTGTAATAATACGAGAAAGTTTTGAGCGTACTTGTTCTGTTATAAGATCTACATTTTTAGTAAACTCTGCAATATCTGCTATGGTTTCTAGGATAGTTAGCATATCTTTAAGAGGAATTTTCTCGTGTAAAAGAGCTTTTAATATACGCTGAATTAGACCAATAGAAGCAACTTTTTGAACATCATCCACAATAACAGGGAAGTCTGCTTTAATTTTATCAATAAGAGTCTGGACTTCTTGACGAGTTAGCAGGTCTTCTGCATTTTTCTTAACTAACTCACTCATATGAGTAGAGATTACAGTAGCCGGATCAACAACAGTATATCCGTTGATAATTGCATCTTCTTTTTGATCAGGTGTTATCCAAATAGCATCTAATCCAAAAGCAGGTTCTTTGGTTGTTTCTCCATCAATCTCACCAGTTGCCATTCCGCTATCCATTGCTAAGAATTTTTCAGGCTTAATCAAACCCTCACCAATAGAAATACCTTTTAGTAATATCTGATACTGCTCAGGTTGTAGATGCAAATTGTCACGTATACGAACCTGAGGCATTAAAAAGCCAAAATCAGATGCTATCTTACGTCTCATTGAACGAATACGTTCCAGTAAGTCTCCACCTTGAGAACTGTCGGCTAGTCGTATGAGTTGGTAACCAAGGGTTAGTTCTAGCATCTCTACTTTTAGTATATCTTCTAGAGCTGTTTCTTCTTCTTTTGCTATCTCTTCATTAGACTTGGCCGGTTTAGCTTTAGCTTCTTCTTTGTCTTGTTGTTCTTTATCTCGTGGAGAGAGGATATTTTCAACATCTAGTATTGTGAGTTCACCTTTTTCATACTTATAAACTGACCAGCCAAGAAGTGCAAAAAGAATCCCAACGAAGCCCATCGAAGCCGTTGGAAGTCCTGGAACAAGTGCAAATAAAATCATGATAAAACCAACTATCATCAGGATTTTTGCATTACCCATCATCTGGTTGATTGTACCTTCTGCAAAGTTATCTCCCTCTCCAGAAGAACGAGTAATCATGATACCAGTAGCAGTAGAGATAATTAGAGCTGGAATCTGCCCAACAAGACCATCACCGATAGTTAAAAGTGTAAAAGTTGAAGCACTATCTGCAACTGTCATATCATGCTGAAATACACCAATTAGGAATCCACCGATAATATTGATAAGAGTAATAACAATACCAGCAACAGCATCACCTTTTACAAACTTAGACGAACCATCCATAGCTCCATAAAAGTTTGCATCTTGGAGGATTTCTGCACGACGTTGCTTAGCCTCAGCATCGTCAATAAGACCAGCATTAAGGTCAGCATCTACCGCCATTTGTTTACCGGGCATTGAATCTAGTGTAAAACGAGCAGCAACTTCTGCAACTCTTGTAGAACCTTTTGTGATAACCATAAAGTTAATAAGAACAAGAATGGAAAAAACTATAATACCGATAACAAAGTTACCACCTACAACAAAATCACCAAAGCTTGTAATAATACTACTTACAGCACCACTACCCTCATGCCCATGGCTGAGAATCATCCTTGTAGTCGCAATATTTAGTGAAAGTCTAAATAGTGTTAAAATAAGAATAAGTGTTGGAAAAGTCGTTAGGTCTGTTGGTTTTGGAACATATAGAGAGATTAGTAAAACTAAAACACCAAAAGCCATAGAAATAGTTAGTAGTACATCTAGTAAGCTTGATGGCAGAGGAACGATAATAATGGCTAAGATAGCCATTACAAATATAACTACACTTAAATCTCTTTGTCCAATAAGAAAGTTTAGTGTAGTACCTATCTTCTGTCTTGTAGTAAATTTTTTTGCCAATTTACTACTCTATCACATCATCAAGTGATAAGTCGGCTAAAAAATCATCTATTTTGCCTTGAAGTTTATTTAAAAATGGCCAAATAGAACATAGTTCAGCTCTATCACTAGGACAACTTTTTTGAGATGGTGAGCAGTCAAAAACAGTAGGTGCTTTTCCCTCAACTGCACTCATAACACTTAGCATACTAATTTCTTTAGGATTTTTCAGTAGTGTGAAACCACCATTAACACCTTTGTAAGATTTTAAGATGCCATTTTTTGCCAGAGATTGTAGAATTTTTGCTAAAAAGCTTTTTGGTATAGATAGTTGATTTGAAAGAGTTTCACTATCCATAGGTGAATTAGCTTTTGACAATACAATGAGAGAGAGTATCGCGTATTCACTTGCACGAGTTATTAACATAATGTTTACTTTTTAATTAAGATTTAAATATTGAAAATGATTATATCTAAAAAAGTTGAATTTAATTTAAGTTTCAAATATTATAAAAGTATGTATAATGTACTCATGTCTTATAAACTAATATCAAAAAAACTAATCATAATCGTTCCTATTATATTCTTCATAATTGCATTTATTAGAATCTCTCTTAATTATTTTGAAAATAAAAAGGATGTTGAAGAGTTTATATCTGAGCAGTCTAAACTTATAGACTCATTATATATGACTCATCGTGATTATTATCAAAATCTTTATCTAAATAAAATAATAAAACTAGATGAAAAAACACTTGCTGGACTACCGGCATTTTCTGCTGCACAAATCTCAAAAACATTTTCAGAGCAAAATAGACTTCAAATTACTATGCAAACAG
>JAQIBW010000311.1 GCA_027858865.1 Sulfurimonas sp.
CCTATATATTGTATATTTTTTAATCAACTTATAGCTCTCATATAGATCACTTTACTATTATAATTTCTAAATCAATTAAATATGGGAGACATTATGGCAGGATTTAAAGCATTAAAAGGACAAGGTCACTGGCCTACACTTTTAGCAGCATTTTTATATTTCGATTTTAGTTTTATGGTTTGGACAATGCTCGGGCCATTGTCAACAGAGATAGCAGAGTCTTTAGCACTTGGTGGGTTTGTTATTTCAGCAGGGCAAAAAGCGACACTTCTTTCTATCCCGATTTTAGCAGGAGCACTTCTTAGAATCCTTCTCGGTTTTGGTGTAGATAAATTTGGAGCAAAGAAAACAGCTTTGATGGCACAGTCTATAGTTATCGCAGTACTCTTTTACGCATATTTTAGAGGTGCTTCTATCAGTTATGATGAACTTCTTATAGTAGCAGTCGGTCTTGGTTTTGCAGGAGCTTCTTTTGCGGTTGCACTTCCACAAGCTGGTCAATGGTATCCACCAAAACTTCAAGGTGTAGTTTTGGGAATCGCAGGAGCTGGTAACATCGGTGTTGTTATCGACTTTCTATTTGCTCCAAAAATCGCTGAACTATGGGGATGGGAAGCCGTATTTTTAGTAGGTGCTATTCTTTCTACTATCATCTTTATAACATATATGTTTATGGCTAAAGATGCACCCCCTGAAGTTTATACAGCTCGTCCAAAAAAACTTAAAGACTATGGCAAATTACTTAAAGACAAAGACACTTGGTGGTTTAATCTTTTCTATGCAGTTAGTTTTGGTGGTTTCGTTGGGTTTGCAGGATATATGAAAGTCTATCTTATGAACACATACCAAGCAGATATGAGCGCATTTGGTACAGATGTTTTCAATGAAGAAAATGTAAAAGTAATCGCTGGGTATTTCGGTGCGCTTTGTATCTTTGCAGGAGCTATTCTTCGTCCTGTTGGTGGAGCTGTTGCAGATAAACTAGGCGGGATTAAGTCTCTATATATCTTCTTTGGTTTAGTTTCTCTTTTAGCGATTTTAAATGCAAGTGTTGTTTTACCATTTTGGTTTGCAATATTAGTACTATTTTTCATCATGGCTAATCTTGGTATGGCAAACGGTGCAGTTTTTCAACTAGTTCCACAAAGGTTTGGTAAAGACATAGGAATCATGACAGGTATCATCGGTGCTGCGGGTGGTCTTGGTGGTACAGCTCTTATCAAAACTCTTGGTTGGTCTAAAGGCGCTTTTGATGGTTACTCAGCTGGCTTCATGATATTTGCAGCAGTTGTACTCATCGCTCTTATGGGAATCTCTTTAGTAAAAACTAGATGGAGAACTACATGGGGTGTTGCAGCAGGCGGTAGAATCTAGGGTTCTTCCTTTTATTCATAAACTGTTTTAGTTATTTAAGGTTAAGACATATATAATGTTCTATTATTAAATGTAAGGTGGAGAATTTATGAATTTAAATAGAACATTATTAATATTATTATTTTTCATAACTTCTCCAATATTTGCGCAGAGTGCTGTTATATTTATGTATCATCGCTTTGGTGAGTCAAAATACCCTTCTACAAATATCACTATAAAACAGTTTAAATATCAGCTAGATTATTTAGAAGAACACAACTATAATATTTGGCATCTATCAAAAATACTAAAAAATATAAAAGAGAAAAAAAATATTCCTCCAAATACTGTTGCACTAACGATAGACGACGCTTACATCAGCACTTATACAAATGCATATCCACTACTAAAAAGTAAAAACTTTCCATTCACTGTCATAGTAAGTACAAACCAGATAGACAGTAAATCTAAGAGCTATATGACATGGGAGCAGATGCGAGAGATGCAAGAAAATGGAGTAGAGTTTGCAAACCATTCTCTGAGTCATGCTTATCTTCTTCCACACGATAATGAAACAGATGCGCAGTGGAGAAAAAGAATAGTCAATGAGATAGACAAAGCCCAGTCAAGACTTCATGAAGAACTTGGGGTAGATGAAAACGAAAATCCGCGCCTTTTTTCTTACCCTTTTGGTGAGTACAATATAAAAACTGCAGAGCTAATCAAAGAACTTGGTTATTTTGGCATCACGCAGACTTCAGGTCCGATTGGAGAAGATTGTGACTTAAGGATAGTCACAAGATTTCCCATGGCAGAAGCCTTTGCAAACTCTAACGGCTTCATCAGTAAGTTAAACACACTGCCTATGCCTATAGAATCAGTTTCACAGATTGAACCTCTTGTTGGGAAGCAAAACCCTCCAAAACTTCGCATTAAACTAAAAAGGCCTCTTGAAAATATAGGGTGTTTTATATCAAGTGGAGAAGCAATAGACTTTAAATGGATATCTAAAACAGAAATCGAGGTCAGTGCAAATGAACCGATAAAACCGCCTAGGGATAAATATACTTGTACAGCACCAAGTGAAAATGGCAAATGGTATTGGTACAGTCATTTGTGGATAGTTAAGTAGTGATTGGCTAAAATACGTAAAACTATTTTAGGAACTCCTCAGATGCCATTTTCTTCACTTAAGCTCTCAACTCAGATACAAAAAGCACTTACAAAAAACAACTTCATAAAGCCTACACCTATTCAAGAAAAAGTTATCCCTCTTGCACTTGATGGTAAAGATATTATGGCTAAAGCCAAAACAGGAAGCGGTAAAAGTGCAAGTTATATTCTTCCTATTTTAGAAATGTTGCAAAAAAGACGAGGTGAAGGAAAGGCAAAAATCAAGGTTCTTGTTTTGACTCCGACTAGAGAGTTAACTCTCCAAATTGCCAAGACTTTTGAGAATTTTGGTGAATTTCAAGACAAAAGAGTAAGTGTTGTAAGTCTTATCGGTGGAGAGGGAATCGGCGATCAACTTTTTGACATACAACAGGGGTGTGATGTCTTAGTAGCAACATCCGGTAGATTTTTAGATGTTCTCAGTAAAAAGCAAATGAACCTCTCGCATCTAGAGTTTTTAGTTCTTGATGAAGCAGACAAAATGCTAAACCTTGGGTTTGCTCAGGAGCTTGATCTCATACTTGAAGCCATCCCAGCCAAACGTCAAAACCTTCTCTTCTCAGCTACTTATCCTGAGAAGATTCTAAACATTGCATCTAAGATAACTAATGACCCTGTTGAAGTATCCATTGAAGAAGATGTGCCGACAGTAGATACCATTACCCAAAGAGTTATAGAAGTAGATGTCAATAATCGCGGTTCGCTTCTTAAGCATCTCATAAAGACACTAAAACTAAAAAATGTACTAGTTTTTATGGCAAACAAAAGAGCAACTGACAACATTGCTTTTAAGTTTAGAAAACAGGGTTTTGCAGCTGAATCATTTCACGGTGATTTAAACCAAGAAGACAGAACATACACACTAGATGAGTTTAAAGCTAACAAGATAAATATTCTCTTTGCAACCGACATAGCAGCCAGAGGTTTAGACATCCAAAATATAGAGTGCGTTATAAACTACGACCTACCCCGCTCCCCAACTGACTACATTCACCGCATCGGAAGAACTGCAAGAGCCGGAAAAAGTGGACTAGCCATCTCATTTATCTCTCACGAAGACCAAGATCATTTTGAAATCATAGAAAAAAAATGTAAAGTAAAAATACCTAGAGAACAGATAGAAGGTTTTGAGCTTACCGGTGAAACTCCTAAAAAAGAAAAAGGCCCTGCCCCAGTAAAAGGTAAGGGAAAAAGTAAAAAAGATAAACTAAGAGAGCAAGCACTACAAGGTGAAAAATAACACTTTAAAGGTTTATATTTTTCACTAAGCCTCTTTTCACAAACACTATCTAAAAGTTTTTTTTTAGTTTCCCTAATATAGACCTTGCACTTAAGGGACATTTTGTCCTTTTAATGGGTTATTTTAAAAATAACCCAACACTATGTCCAAATAACAGCTAATTACAATGTAAAAGGACATAAAATATTTAAGCATACTAATAAAATAAATCCAAAATATTAAAAAATATGACAATATGTCATGAAATTAGCTATATTTTAAATTTATAGGGGACATATTAAATGTCCTTTAAAAATTAAATTAGTAGTTATTTGTGCTATAGTGTTCCTTGAATAAATAGTTGTATCCAAGTTGCCAGCATATTTGGAAATTTGGATATGCCTATTTTATGAAAGTAAAATTGGTAAATTTAATTTTTCGGAGGTCTCTCAAATGAAGAGATTTATTTTAAGTTTAGTATTATTGACAAGTATAG